>JAKSLI010000026.1 GCA_024401305.1 Bacteroidaceae bacterium
AGCCAGGTGTTGAGGCTTACAAGAAGAATATGTTCGCTCTTCTCGAGAAGCCAGGCTATGAGGCTGAGACAGAGGCAATAAAGGCAAGACTGTAAGACCCCACCCAAACCCTCCCCACGAGGGAGGGCTTATGAAATAAGATAATGTATAAGAATAATATAGAACAATACTTACAAAAGAACGGCTTTGTGGACTTCGCTCCGAAGGCCGTTCTTTTTGATATGGACGGTGTAATCTATGATTCTATGCCGGCTCATGCTTACGCTTGGAAGAAGGCTACGGAAGAGTTCGGATTGCATTTCACAGAAGAAGACACCTACATTCATGAAGGAATGCGAGGCGAGGAAGTAATAGCAAATCTTACTCGTGAGCAGAAGGGTTACGAAGCCTCCGAAGAAGAGATAAAAACAATCTATGCACGAAAGGCTGAGATTCTTGCCACGGAGTTTGGCGTTATTCCGAAAATGCCTGGCACAGAAGAACTTATGCGTAAATTGAAAGATGCCGGTTTACTGATAATTGTTGTTACAGGTTCCGGTCAACATTCCACCCTGAAGCGCGTAACTTCCGACCATCCTGGACTTGTTTCTGAGGAACTCATCATTTCGAGCAAAGACTGCACTCGCGGCAAACCCGATCCACAACCATATCAGAAAGGTTTGGCGCTTGCAGGAAAGACGCTTGGCAGAAAAGATGCTGATGGAAATTTCATGCCGATAGAACCTTGGGAAGCAATCGTGGTTGAAAATGCTCCAATGGGAGTTCATGCCGGCGTTGCTGCGAAAATATTCACAATAGGCGTGAATACGGGTCCGCTTGACGATGAACTTCTGTGGAATGAAGGTGCCAATCTTGTGATAAAACCAATGGCTGCTTTATGTGATACTATTGAGGAATTGATACATTAGTATCAGTGTGAATTGCTGTTATTTGTCCATTTGTATTAAGATGTGTAAAGATATTTGTGTTTTCTTTTGGGCTTTTGTGAAATTGTTGCTAATTTTGCAACCCCTATGGACAAATTTCTAAGAATATTTACAATCATCACTCTCCTTGCCATTTCATCAGTGGTCAAGGCGAGCGATACTTTTACAGATGCCGTTGCATCCCCTAAATGGGAAGTTAGAGCCGTTTGGCTTACAACATTCAGGGGATTGGATTGGCCAAAGACAAAGGTAAAGGACGACTGGAGCAGAGAGTTGCAGAAGCGTGAATTGGTAAGAATGCTCGACGGCTTGCAAGAGGCTAACATAAATACCGTAATCTTTCAGGCTCGCACCCGTGGTCTTACAGCTTACAAATCGCAGTATGAACCTTACGATGATGTCTGGACTGGAACAGAAGGAAAGGATCCGGGCTACGACCCGTTGGCATTTGCAATTGAAGAATGTCACAAACGCAACATGGAATGTCACGCTTGGGTGGTAAGTGTTTGTCCGGCAAAGGGTTTCCGTGACCCTAATCTTCCTTCTACAGCCCCTTACATTGCGGGTATCTGTGAGGAAATAGCACGCAATTATGATGTGGATGGCATTAGTCTTGACTACATTCGCTATCGTGACAACAAACCTCTTGGGGTGTCACAATGGCAGGCTTGCGAGAATATTACGAAGATTGTTCGTGCCATTCACGACCGCGTTAAAGCCGTTAAGCCATGGATAAAACTCTCATGTTCACCAATCGGAAAATACAAGCAGAACATCAATCTTTCGTCAAAATACAACGCATTCGACAAAGGTCAGGATGTAGAGCGTTGGACACGCGAAGGACTCATGGACATCGTCTTCCCGATGGCATACTGGGATAACAGCAATTTCTACCCATGGATGCCGCAATGGAAGCAGATTGCTCACGGCAAGATCATGGCACCTGGCCTTGGAACTTACTTCCTCGACCCTCGCGAAGGCAACCGCACACTCTATGAACAGGCAAAGCAGCATAAGTTTGTTCGCTACGACGGAGGCATGGGTTTCGCTCTTTTCCGTGCAGAACATCTGCTGAAAGATTTCAAGGGAATATACAAGTTCATGAAGGATTTCTGTCCGTATCCATCGCTTGTGCCTTCCATAGACAGCAGCAAAAAGCCGGAGAAACCGCAAGGCGTGAAGATTCAATATGGCAAGGACGCAACGACTCTCTACTGGAATCCACAGCCAAACACGATGGTTAACGTCTATGCTAGTCGCGAATGGCCTGTTGACATCACGAAAGCGCAGAACCTCATAGCCGCTCGTGTGAGAGGTTCGCAAATCACAATTCCTACCCAATATAAACTATATTACGCAATTACAACCTTAGACAGATACGGAAACGAAAGCGATGAAATTAGTACGGCCAAAGAAAAATTTAGGTCAGCACTTTCTTACAGACCTGACAATAGCAAAAGCAATCGCTGATACGGTTGACGCTTGCCCAGAAATTCCAGTCCTGGAAGTAGGACCGGGCATGGGTGTGATGACGCAATACATCTACCCGAAAGGACGACCATTCAAAGTTGTGGAAATCGATCGTGAATCGGTTGCTTACCTTAACGAGGTGTATCCGAAGTTGCGTTCAAACATAATCTCAGCCGATTTCCTCCGATTGGATTTGAATGAGGTGTTCGATGGAAAGCAATTCGTTCTTACGGGCAACTATCCCTACGACATCTCTTCGCAGATCTTCTTCAAGATGCTTGACAACAAGGACTTGATTCCTTGTTGCACAGGCATGATACAAAGGGAAGTAGCACAGAGAATAGCAGCTCAGCCAGGCAACAAAACATACGGCATTCTGAGCGTTATGATTCAGGCTTACTACGATGTTGAGTATCTGTTTACGGTTGACGAGAATGTGTTCAATCCACCGCCAAAGGTGAAGAGCGCCGTCATTCGCATGACACGCAATAAGACGGAGCATCTTGACTGCAACGAGAAACTTTTCAAGACTCTTGTGAAGACTCTTTTCGGTCAGCGCAGAAAGATGATTCGCGGCTCAATAAAGCAACTCTTCACGCAGCAACCAGCGCCTGAATTCTTTGAACATCCGTTCATGACAAAACGCCCGGAACAGCTTAGCATACAGGAGTTTGTGGAACTTACCAATATTGTAAGCAACTCAGGTTGCTTACAGGCTAAAGGCTAAAAGCAAAGGCACTGAAATCTTCGACCTACAAAACAATATCCAAGAAATCGCAAATGAAACTCTACCCGCCTGCCAAAATAAACCTCGGATTGAATATCGTTTCCAAGCGACCTGATGGCTATCACGACCTTGAAACGGTGTTCTACCCACTCATGGATGTGACGGATGTTCTTGACGTCAATGTCATATCAAGAGAGGATGGAACCGTTACTCTCTCTCTTGATGGCAATCCGATTGAAGGTGATCCGGAGAAGAATCTTGTGGTAAAGGCTTATCGCTTGCTCGCAAACGACTATAAACTTCCTGCCATGAGCATCAATCTTACAAAGAGAATTCCGATGCAGGCCGGTATGGGAGGAGGTTCTGCCGATGCTGCCTATACCTTGAAGGCTGTAAACGCACTTGCAAACCTCGGTCTTAATGACGACCAACTTGAGGAATACGCCTTGAAGCTTGGTGCTGATTGTCCGTTTTTCGTTCGCTGCAAACCGTGTTTCGCAACTGGAGTAGGGGAGAAGATGACCCCAATAAACCTTTCACTCGCAGATTATGAGGTGCGATATGTGAAGGATGATGAGATCTCTGTCTCTACAGCAGATGCTTTTCGCAATATTTCTGTGCAGAAACCACAGCGTGAATGCGTTGACATAGTCCTTAACGAACCGATTGAAAATTGGAAGGAACTTCTGCATAACGACTTTGAAACAACCGTGTTTGCAAAGTATCCGAAACTTGCAGAAATAAAGCAAAAGATGTATGATGATGGTGCTGTCTATGCCGTAATGACAGGTTCTGGTAGCGCTATAATTGGTATATTTGGAAAATAGAGAATAGAAACCCATGGCAAAACAAAACACAACAGGAAAGAAATCGAATGTAAAGATAGCCGTAAACCCGGAATTCGAACATCTTCAGCCGCAAGTGGTGGAGATGGAGAAGAAGGTGTTGGCGGCTCTTATGATAGACCGAGATGCTTACGCAATGGTAAACGACCAAATCTCGGCAGACATGTTCTACGATCCTCGCCACAAGAAGATATTCGAGGCTATCTTCGCTCTCAATATTGCAGAGAAACCCGTTGACCTTGTGACGGTTACGGAAGAATTGCGTCATCAGGGAACTTTCGACGAGATAGGCATGGACTATCTTCTTGAGATTGATGATTCGGCAGCGACTTCCGCTAATATCGTCTATCATGTAAAGGTCATCAATGAGAAGTTTCTTGCTCGTCAGCTAATCAGTTATTCAAGCGTTGTACAGACGAAAGCCTTTGATGCTACGAACGATGTGAATGAAGTGATGCAAGAGGCTGAGGCAAGTCTTTTCCAGATATCGCAAAAGAACAAGAAGGCTGATTTCGTTCATGTGGCTCCTGTGGTAAAGGCCGCTCAGGATCTCTTGTTGAAAGCTGCTGCAAACCAGGGTGGCTTGACAGGTATTCCTACGGGTTATGCAAAGCTTGACGACATGACTGCAGGTTGGCAAAAGTCCGACCTGGTAATCATAGCCGCTCGTCCTGCCATGGGTAAGACCGCTTTTGCCCTTTCCTTAGCAAGAAACATAGCTGTTGACTACAATCGTCCTGTAGGTTTCTTCTCTCTTGAAATGAGCAATGTACAGCTTGTTAACCGTCTGATAGCCAATGTTTGCGAGATTGACAGCAAGAAGATTCTCAACGGTCAGCTTGATGATATGGAATGGAAGCAGTTCGACAACAATATCAGTCGTCTTTCCGATGCTCCAATCTATCTTGACGATACTCCAGGTATGTCTATCTTCGAACTGAGGACAAAAGCTCGCCGCATGGTGAGAGAGCATGGAGTTGAGATTCTCATGATTGACTACCTCCAGCTCATGAATGCCAATGGAGCAAAGTTCGGAAGCCGTCAGGAAGAGGTTTCTACTATCTCTCGTTCGCTGAAAGGATTGGCAAAGGAACTCGATATTCCTGTCATTGCTCTCTCTCAGCTGAACCGTGATGTAGAGAAGCGTGACAATAACCCGGATAGTGGCGTTGACTCTCATATTCCGCAGATGAGTGACCTTCGTGAATCTGGTGCCATCGAGCAGGATGCCGACATGATTATCTTCATCCATCGTCCTGAGTATTACCGCATTTATCAGGATTCTCACGGAAACGATACTCGCGGAAAGGCGCAGATTGTTATAGCTAAACACCGTAAGGGTGCTACTGGCGATGTGTTCCTCGACTTCAAGGGACAGTTTACGAAGTTCCAAGATCCTGTTAGTGGCAATAGTGCTCCTCGCAACACTTTTGAAGGTGAAATAGTTGGCTCAAAGTCGAATGACTTCAACGGTGGTGCGCCAATGCCACCTATAGAAGGCGATCCGTTTGCTGATACCTCGATAAATGATATCCTTGACGGTGGGGCAGTTCCATATTAAAATGATAAAATAATAGTCATTAGATGAAAACGATTATACTTGATGTTGGCAACACTTTCGTGAAGACAACTCTTTTTGAAGGTGACGAAGTGGTGAAAAGCGAGCATTTCCGCCATAGCGAGTTGCATTCGTTCGTGGATTTTCTAGCTAATAATCCTGCCGACAGAGGTGCTTATGCTGTTGTCGGACACATATCAGGTGCACTTCAGAAAGCAATAAATCACTCAAAAACTCGCCTCGAGCTTGTAACTGTTTCCGATATTCCTGAGTCGGTTATCAAGAATGAGTACTCTACACCTCACACCCTTGGCATTGATCGTATTGCTGCCGTCATTGGAGCGAAGTCTTTGTCTCATGGTGAGGAGAACATAATGGTGATAGATTGCGGAACATGCATCACTTTCGACATAGCTGTAGGCAATTCTTACCTTGGAGGCAACATCTCTCCTGGCATCAATATGCGCCTTCGTGCTATGCACGCTTATACGGAAAGTCTTCCAAAAGTGTTCTCTGATGGTGACGTTCCTGATATCGGAATTTCAACGGAAACTGCCATGCGAAGTGGTGTTATTCATGGTGTTTCGTTCGAAATAGAACGTGCTATTGAGTATTTTTCGGGCAAATTTAACAATCTTAAGGTTTATTTAACAGGCGGAGGAGCAAAAGAGTTGCACATCTCAAAAAATATAGTTACCTTTGCCGACGATTTCCTAGTGGAAAGAGGTATCAATGAGATACTTAAACATACACAGAATAAATAAACGATAATGATACGAATTCAACATATCTTTCTTTCCCTGATACTTTGCGCATTTGCTGCAAATGCATCAGCGCAATACACTTCCGATTCTCCTTCCGGAACCCTTTCGCCATATTCTCAGTTTGGCCTTGGACTACTTCAGCAACCTACCACAGGTTTCAATGCCGGTATGGATGGTCTCGGTATTGCCATGCGTGGTCATAACGAAATCAACTCTACCAACCCTGCAAGTTATTCTGCAATTGACTCTCTCTCATTCATCTTTGATGCAGGGGTGTCTGGACAGATGACGAACTTTGAGCAAGGCAACAAGAAAATCAATCGATATTCTGCTGGTCTTGACTATGTTTCTGCCATCTTCCGAGCAGCAAAGGGAGTTGGCATAAGCTTTGGCGTTCAACCTTATTCGCAGATTGGCTATGATTATAGTGAGTCTGGTTATGTGGGTGACCAAAAGACTTTGAAATACATCAACTCTTACCACTCTCGTCAGTCTGGTATCCAGAATTACTATGTCGGTATCGGTTGGCGTCCTTTCAAGTTCGTTTCTATTGGTGCAAATGTGGGTTACATGCATGGAGAGATGGATAGAACCGTAACAAACTCTTTCTCTGATTCCAACATCGACACTTATGTGAAGAACTATCAGACGACAATCAACTCATACAAGGCTGATTTCGGTTTGCAGGTAATGGTTCCTGTAAACAAGAAAGATGTAATTACCCTTGGTGCTACTTATGGATTAGGCCATGACCTGAAGGCTGACCAGGAACTGTATTACATGCACACAACATCATCTACAAGCAAGACTGACACAACGAAATATGTGGCAAAAAACGCATTCTCTATCCCAACAACTATTGGAGCCGGCGTTTCATTCGCTCACGGAAGCAAGTGGAGAATAGGTGCTGACTACACTCTTCAGAAGTGGGCTGATTTGAGCTATCCTGTATTTCAGGAAAACTCTAACGGCAAGGGCTTTGTGATGTCTAACAATTATTACATGGATCGTCAGCGAATGACTGTCGGTGGTGAGTATTGTACTAACGAAGTAAGTCGCAATTTCATTGATAGAATACGCTATCGCGTTGGTGCTTCTTACACAACGCCTTACTATAAGATAGGCAATGTTGATGGTCCTAAGGAACTTAGCGTGAGTGCAGGTTTTGTTCTTCCAATCGTCAATGGCTATAACAACCGCTCTATGCTTAATGTTTCTGCCCAGTGGGTTAAGACGGATGCCCCAGGATTAATCAAGGAAAACTCTTTCCGCATAAAGATTGGCTTCACATTCAATGAGCGCTGGTTCATGAAGTGGAAGGTAGAGTAAATTTACAGATTTACGAACTTTCAATTTACGAATTATCGATTCCTAGATTTACTGCAACTTAATTGAAACAATTTCCCATCATATTCCTCTTTTCCCTGCTATGTCTTTTCGCTTGTGAAGAAAAGATTGACCATTCTGCACCTGCTGTCAACGAGCGTGACTCTGCTTCAATGATGGTTAGCTGGGGTATCAACACATTGATTTCTGACTCAGGTGTGATGCGCTATCGAATGGTTGCAGAGCGATGGGAAGTGAACACGGTGAAGAATCCTTCCTTTTGGTTCTTTGATAAAGGATTGTTCCTTGAGCAGTTCGATGAGCAATTCCACATACAGGCATTCATAGAGTGCGACACAGCGTGGTTTTATGACCAGATTCGAGTATGGGAACTTCGTGGAAATGTGAGGATTCGTACAAACGACGGAACTCGTTTTGTAAGCGAAGAACTTTATTGGAATCAAGCAACACGCAAACTCTATAGCTATAAAAGTTCGAAGCTCACGACTCCTGATAGCGAGATGCAAGGAACGCACTTTGAGAGCGATGAGCCTGATAACCAGGGAAAGCTCAATCATTATCTCATTGATAATTCCAAAGGCTACTTCAAGGCGTCTGATATGCACGATTCCAAGAACGATTCAAAGAGCAATCAGCCAGATAGCGTGAAGCAACAGAACTACCGTTCTCCGATGTCGCCAGTTAGAGGAAACTTCATCTCCATGCCTCCTGACACGCTTCAAAAGCCTAACACATAGCAAAACCAAAACGAAGACGAAAACCAAAACCAAAACGAGAATAATCCCCCAATAAGCCCCCGTGTGCGAGGCGTCAGCTTCGCATAAATACCTCCTCAATTGCTAATAACATTCATCATCATATCCCTTCTCTTTTCCGCATTCTTTTCAGGAATGGAGATAGCCTTCGTGTCAAGCAACCGTATGCAGGCTGAGATGGACACGAAAAATGCCGGTTTGTCTGCACGCCCATTGAGCGTGTTCTTCAAGCATCCAAATAAGTTTGTCTCTACGATGCTTGTTGGCAACAATATTACGCTTGTCATCTACGGTATTCTTTTTGCCAAGCTGTTTGATAGTACGCTGTTCTATAGCATCTCACAGACAAATCCCGGTATCGCCGTTGCCCTTGACACTATCCTTTCAACAATAGTTGTCCTTTTTACAGGCGAGTTTCTTCCGAAGATGCTCTTCAAGAGTCAGGCAAATCGCTTGCTCACATTCTTCGCTATCCCAGCATATCTTTGCTACATTGTGCTTTATCCGATATCATCTTTCTCTACATTCCTGTCGAATACCATCATGAGAATGTTTGGAATAAAGATTGATAAGACGGAGGCTAATGAGGAGTTCTCAAAACTCGACCTCGACTACCTTGTTCAGGAGAGCATAGAAAATGCCGACGATAAGTCGCGTACGCTCAACTTCTTTCAGAACGCATTGGAACTCAGTGATATAAAGGTTCGTGACTGTATGATTCCTCGTACTGAGATTTGTGCCATTCAGAATCTTACTTCTCTTGAGGAACTCAAGCAAAAGTTTGTTGAAACGGGGAAGTCGAAGATTATTGTTTTCAAGGAAGATATAGACCACATCATCGGTTACATCCACTCGTCAGAGATGTTCAAGGATGAGACTTCCGACAATGGTTGGCGTTCAAATGTTCGTTCCATGCCTTTCGTTCCGGAAACTATGCCTGCTCGCAAACTGATGCAGATATTCCTTTCGCAGAAGAAGTCGCTTGGTGTTGTTGTTGATGAGTTTGGCGGAACAGCTGGAATAGTATCTCTTGAGGATATATGCGAAGAGATTTTTGGTGAGATTGAGGATGAACACGATAAGTCGGACCTTCTCGCAAAGAAGATTTCTGATACCGAATTCGTGTTCTCTGCCCGTCAAGAGATTGATTATGTCAACGAGCATTTCGACCTTGAACTTCCTGAATCCGAAGAATATCAGACTCTTGCAGGACTTGTCCTTCATAAGCATCAGGGATTCCCTGCTGTCAACGAAGAGATAAAACTCGACGATTGCCGAATAAAGGTACTCAAGAAGTCGTCAACAAAGATAGACCTCGTAAAAGTTATCCTGAACAACAAAAAGGAAAAGGAATAAAGACGAGTCTAGTCCTATAAATTATGAACTAAATACTTACAACAATAAAAACTTCATTAACCTTACAAATCCTTATGAAAAAGTTATTATTTGCATGTGCATTTATGCTCGCATCCCTTTGTGCCAATGCGCAGATGATGGGCGGTCAGCATGGTTTTGGAGGCCAACAGGTACAGGTTGACCTTGAATGCAGTAAGAAGTTCCTCGATGTGAACTACGCAGGCGACAAGGAAGTCTATCACAATTGCGACATTTATATTCCAAAGGTAAAGGCAAAGAAATATCCTGTTGTAATCCATATCTACGGATCTGCTTGGTTCTCAAACAATTCAAAGGGCATGGCAGACCTTGGCACTATTGTCAATACGCTTCTCAAGGCTGGTTATGCAGTAGTTTGTCCAAATCACCGTTCAAGCCAGGATGCCAAGTGGCCAGCTCAGATTAATGATATCAAGTCTGTTATCCGCTTCGTTCGCGACCATGCCAAGAAGTATGATTTTGATACAAAGTTCATCGCAACTTCTGGTTTCTCTTCTGGCGGTCATCTTTCAGCTATGTGTGCTACTTCAAGCGGCACTTCTAAGTTCAAGGCTAATGACACTATCTACGATATTGAAGGTAAGGTTGGCAAGAACTTCATACAGAGCAGCGAGATTAATGCGGCTGTTGTTTGGTCAGGTCCTGTTGACCTCCTCCACATGGATTGTGCAGGTCCTCGCGATATGCCTTTCTCACCAGAGGAAGCTGTTATGGGTATGAAACTTGATGGCAATGAGGTTCATTTCGCTTCGCTCAGCGCAACATCTTTCGTTACTCGTCGCGACCCACCTATTATCATTTTCCATGGTACAGCAGATACTGTCGTTCCTTTCTGTCAGGCAGAGATTTTCGACCAGATGCTTACTGCCAACGGTGTAAAGCATGAGTTCCATCCTGTTGAAGGTGGTGGCCACGGTTTCAACGGCATGTACGACCAGAAGAACCTGGATGCTATGGTGCGCTTCCTTAATGAGGTTAAAGCTACTCCGAAACCAAAAGTGTTGAGATAAATAAGTTGAATAAGTAAGGAGTTAAAGGAAAGTGGCCTTTAACTCCTTATGATTTTGATTACACATTATTATATATAAGATGAAAAAGTTTCTATCACTTGCTATAGTCTTGCTGACTTCTCTCTCTTTGTCGGCAAAGGACTATAAGTATTCTTCTGTTTCGGGCGATCCTATGCAGACACGCATCTACACGCTCGACAACGGTTTGAAGGTTTATCTCTCAGTAAATAAGGATAAGCCTCGTATCTACACGAATATTGCTGTTCACACAGGTTCTCGCAACGATCCTGCTGAGACAACTGGTCTCGCGCACTATCTTGAACACATCATGTTCAAGGGTACAAAGCAGTATGGTACTCGCGACTATGAAAAGGAGAAGCCTTTCCTCGACCAGATTCGTGCAAAGTATGAAGTCTATCGCACTCTGACAGACGATGCTGAGCGCAAGCAATGCTACCACGAGATAGACTCTCTCTCACAGCTTGCTGCACAGTACAACATCCCTAATGAGTACGACAAGCTCTGCGCATCTCTCGGTGCTGATGCTACGAATGCATACACAAGCAACGACCAGACGGTTTATGTGAACGAGATTCCGTCGAATGAACTTGAGAAATGGCTGAAGGTAGAATCCGACCGTTTCCAGAACCTCGTCATCCGTGGCTTCCATACGGAGCTTGAAGCCGTTTACGAAGAGTACAATATGGGCATCGCGAAGGATAGTCGTAAGATGTGGCCTGCACTTACCGCTAAGCTTTTCCCTGGTCATCCATACGGAACTCAGACCACAATCGGTACACAGCAGCATCTGAAGAATCCTTCTATCGTAAACATCGAGAACTACTACAACAACTACTACTGTCCTAACAATGTGGCAATTGTCCTTGCTGGTGATTTCGACCCAGAGAAGACTATCGCTCTCATTGACAAGTATTTCGGCTCTTGGAAGAAGAACGAGAATCTCTCTCGCCCTACATATCCAGCCGTAAAGAAGATTACCGAACCAACAGATACTGTCGTTCTCGGTCAGGAGGCAGCATTCATGTATATCGCTTGGCAGGCTGAAGGTGGCAAGAGCCATCAGCTTGACACGCTCGCTGTTATCGACAGACTCCTCTCAAACGGCAAGGCTGGTCTTATTGACCTTAATGTCAACCAGCCTATGAAGTGTGCTTACGCTGGCGCAGGCGTTCAGGATCTTGAGGAATATTCTGGATTCCTTCTTCAGGGTATGCCAAAGGAAGGCCAGACAAACAAGGAAGTGAAGGACATTCTCCTTGCCGAGATTGAGAAGCTCAAGAAAGGTGAGTTTGACGAAAGCATGCTTAAGGCTATAGTCAACAATATGAAGCGAAGAGAATATGCTGCACTTGAAAGCAACGAGAGTCGTGTCAGCACTATGACTGACGCCTTCATCAACGGCGCGGATTGGGCAGACGAAGTGCAGCAGCTCGATCGCATCTCAAAGATTTCCAAGGCAGACATCGTGAGCTTTGCAAACCGCTTCTTCAAGGACAACTATGTCGTAATTTACAAGGAGCAGGGCGAAGACAAGACACTCAAGAAGATTGAAAAGCCTGCCATCACACCTATACCAGCCAACCGTGAGTATCAGAGCCAGTTCGTGAGTGACATCATCAACGAGCAGAGCCCAGAAATTGCGCCGGTATTCCCAGACTACGACAAGGAAATCACTAAGGCTACAACAAAGAAGGGCCTTCCTGTTCGCTATGTCAAGAACAATGTGAACGGACTCTTTTCACTTGTTTACTGCTACAACTTCGGTACAGAGACAGAGCCTTTCATCGACTATCTCTCTGATTATCTTGAGCTTGTAGGTACAAAGAAATATTCTGCCGACGAGATTCAGAAAATGTTCTACGCCATGGCTTGCGGCTATAGCATCAGCGCAAGCGACCGCGAAGTGCGCGTGTCTCTCTCTGGTCTCAGCGAGAACATGGTGGAGGCAATGAAACTCTATGAGCACATCATCACAAATGCTGTTGCCGACTACGACCAGTACAAGTCGTTCATCGACCTCGTTGAGAAGAACCGTCTTGATGCGAAGAAGAACCAGGAGAGCTGCTTCCGTGCTCTTTCTTCATATGGCTATTACGGCAAGAAGTCGCCTTTCTATCGTCAGGTTTCTGTAGATAAGCTTCGTGAGACAAAGCCTGAAACTATCCTTGCAACAGCAAACCTCCTCAACACTCGTAGCCACAAAGTGCTTTACTATGGTCCTATGGAACTGAAGGATGTGGTTGCTGCTGTCAACAAGAACCACAATGTCGCGAAGAAACTCATCAGCACAGACGAAGTAAAGCCAGTTCAGCGCGAAGCTACTCCTCAGAACGAAATAATCATCGCACCTTACGACGCAAAGAACATCTATATGCGCATGTATAACTGCGAGGATCGTATGCTCAATCCGGAGGAAATTGCCACTATCGACCTCTTCAATACTTACTATGGTGGTAGCATGAACGCAATCGTCTTCCAGGAACTTCGTGAGACTCGCGGTCTTGCATATAGCGCTAGTGCTTATTACGATACGCCAAACTACAAGGACGAGAAGGAATTCTTCGTTACAAGCATCATCACTCAGAACGACAAAATGCTCGACTGTGTGAACACCTTCAAACAGATTCTCGACACCATTCCTCAGCAGCAGGAAGCTTTCGATGTTGCCAAGCAGACTCTTCTCAAGAACCTTGCCACAGAGCGCACTATAAAGGCTGGTTTGCTTACTTCTCAGCTTTCTGCAGAGCGCCTTGGACTTGACAAGTCTCTTCGTGAGATTGTTTACAACCACGCGCAGAAGCTTACCCTTCAGGACATCGTGAACTTCGCAAACACTCACATCTCGAACAAGCCTTATCGCTACCTCATTCTTGGCGATGAGAAGGAACTCAACATGAAGGAACTTGAGAAGATTGGTCCTATCAAGCGAGTAACCCTTGAGGAAGTGTTCAATTACTAATCCCAATACCCCTTAATTATAAGATTATGAGACAAATCGTTTATAACACATTCGGAACATGTTCCCGCCAGATCATTATTGACATCGACGAAAACGATGTGATCCAAAACTGCGTCTTCATCGGCGGTTGCGCGGGCAATACAGCAGGCATCAGTTGTCTGGTCAAAGGAATGAAAGCATCCGATGTTATAGCAAAACTCAAAGGCGTTCGCTGTGGCATGAAACCTACATCATGCCCAGACCAGCTCGCCACAGCTCTTGAAAACGCATAAACATCAGAATTATTAGTCAAAACAATAGCCGCGACTCTCTCATTTGAGAATCGCGGCTATTTATTTATTCCTCATCTTCATCGTCAAGATCAAAGTCCAAATCGAAGCCGAACATGGCGGGTTCTACGAAGGCATCCATGGCGCGACGGTCTTTCTTGGTTGGGCGGCCTGTGCCTTTCTGCCTGTCAATGAAGCCGCTGATGCGACTCATCTCAAGGAGTTCGTATTGAGATGCAGCAGTAACATTCTCGTAAATCTCAGGAAGGAGTTTTGCGCCAACTCTCTGTTCAATGGTCTTAAGAATCTTGAAAGAGTAGGTGATAGGTGGTTTCTTTACATCGATGATGTCGCCAACCTTCACGTTGTGTGACGGCTTGACGTTTACGCCGCCTTTAGTAACTCTTCCGTTTTTGCAAGCCTGAGCTGCAATAGAACGAGTCTTGAATATTCTTGCTGCCCAAAGCCACTTGTCAACTCTTGCAATATCACTCATGTTTACTTCTTGTTATATTGATTCATCGTAATGTTGACTCCTGCCAAAGCGAAACTCTTGATTATTTCTCCGGCTGTTTTTATGTTTGGTTGAAGCGTCTGCTTGTCTTCGTCTGAGAACTTTCCGAGCACATAATCCACCTGTCCACCTCTGTTGAACTCGTTGCCGATGCCTATGCGAAGTCGCGCATATTGCTGGCCGATGAGCTGCTGGATATGACCGAGACCATTGTGCCCACCATTGCTGCCACTCGCTTTCAGTCGGAGTTTGCCCAAAGGAAGCTGTAACTCGTCAACGATGACAAGCAGATGTTCTGTGGGAACGTTCTCTTTTTCAAGCCAATAGCGCACGGCATTGCCAGAGAGATTCATGTAAGTAGTAGGCTTGAGGAGAACGAGCTTGCGACCTTTTATGCTTGTTTCTGCGATGTAACCGTAACGCTTGTCAGCCCAAGTTACATCTTGTGCCTTTGCGAATGCGTCGATAGCCATCCATCCTACATTATGTCGCGTTTCGTGATACTCGTCTCCGGGGTTGCCGAGACCTACGATTAAAAATTTTTCCATTGAGATGCAAGGTGTTAATGATTAAGCGGAAATCGTTTCGTTGCAAAAGAAAAGGGAGGGTTTGAGCCCTCCCAATGTTTTTTCCGAAAAGAAGTGTGGCATGAAATCCACGCTTCTTATCTGTCTGTAAGAATTACTGCTGCTGAGCTGCCTGAATAGACTTACGAGTAGCCTTGATTGAGCAAACAACAACTTCTGGGCTAGTTGCGAACTGAAGTCCTTCGAAGCTGAGTGAGCCAACCTTGATTGACTTACCAATCTGGAGCGGAGTTACGTCGATGTTGAGTACGTCAGGGATAGCTGTGTACTTAGCCTTAACCTTGATAGAACGGATAGAGAGGTTGAGACGACCACCGGCGCGTACACCTTCAGCAAGACCGTTGAGCTTTACTGGTACACCGATAACGATGTCCTTGTCCTCTGTAATCTGGTAGAAGTCAACGTGGAGAACCTTGTCAGTTGTTGGGTGGAACTGGATTTCCTTAACGATAGCCTTAACTTCCTTGCCGCTGAGGTTGAGGTTTACGATGTAAACATTTGGAGTGTAGATAAGGTGACGGAGGTCAGCCATAGTAACTGTGAAAGCAACAGCCTTAGGTGCGTTGCCTTCCTTCTCTACGCCATAGATGTTACATGGAACGATGTCCTGCTTGCGAAGCTCGCGAGTAGCCTTCTTGCCGAGCTCAGTACGAACTGTACCGCTAAGAGCAAATTCTTTCATTTTCTTTTTAAATTAATGTGTTACTCTAAATTAGTTAATTAATACATTTTGCTAATTCACCATCACACTTTGGCATTCCATATTGCCGCGATTGTTAAAAAAGCGGGTGCAAAGTTACAAATAAATTAAGAATTATAGATTAAGAATATAGAATTTAATTCAAAAAAACGCGAAATTCTTGCGTGAAATATGTTTTTTTTGTACTTTTGCACTCGTTATTTGCCCTATATATTATAATATAATGTGGCATTATTATCAAAAATTACTCAGATAATGATAAACAGAGATCTCATCAGAACTAAAATCGTACAGCTCACTTACGCCTATTATGTAAATGGCAATGACGATATGACTAACGCCGAAAAGGAACTTCTTTTCAGCTTGTCGAAAGCGTACGACCTCTATCTTTTCCTTCTCAACTTTGTTGTTTTGGTAAGAGATGAGGCAGAAAACCAGTGGCTTGTTAACAACAACCGTACACAGAGAGAGGAAAACAAGTCAATCAGCCGCAATTTCATTGACAACAAATTTGTACTTCAGCTCAAGAAGAATGCTAAACTCAACGAACTCATTGAGCACAAGAAGGCAAATTGGGATGAGAACATCGACATCGTTCGTCAGGTTCTTGCCCTGATTGAACAGACGCAGAAGTATGCTGACTACATGTCTCTTGAGCATCCTTCTTACGAAGACGACCGCGAGATTTGGCGTTTCATTTACAAGAACATCATTTGCACAAACGATGAACTTGATGATGCCATAGAAGAGCAAAGCCTGTATTGGAACGACGACAAATATGTTGTTGACACTTTCGTGCAGAAGACCATTCGCCGTTTCGAGGAGGAAAATGGTGAAAAGCAGGAACTCCTGGAGGAATATCGCAACGAAGACGACAAGAGATTTGCCATTGAACTCTTCCGCAATGCAATAGACAATTGCGAGGAATACCGCCGCTACATTGCAGAAGCATCGCTCAACTGGGACATTTCACGTCTTTCTACAATGGACATCATCCTTCTTCAGATTGCCATTGCCGAGATGCTCAACTTCCCAGAGATAGCCGTGCATGTAACGATCAATGAGTATATTGAACTTGCCAAGGTCTACAGTACTCCTAAGAGTGCTGGCTACATCAACGGAATTCTTGACACCATTGCACGAAAACTCAACGAAAACGGCATGATGTTCAAGCCCGTTGGAAATAGAAAAAAGTAAAAACATAAATCCGTAAATCAAAAATCCGTAAATTGTAAATATAACTATGAATACAATGTTTCTTGCTGCTAAGGCAGCACAGGGTGGCAGCGACTACTCTATCCCAATTATGATGGTAGCAATCTTTGCTATCATGTGGTTCTTCATGATTCGTCCTCAACAGAAAAAGCAGAAGGAAATCCGCAAGTTCCAGAACTCAATTGAAGCAGGAACCAAGATCGTAACTTCTGGTGGTATCTACGGAACAGTTCGTTCTGTTGATCTCGAAAAGGGAACAGTCAACGTGGAAATAGCAAAAGGCGTTGTGGTTTCTGTTGACAAGAGTTGCGTTTTCGCCGCTGTTGCTGACACTCAGCTTGCAAAGTAAGCCTCTCCAATAACCAATTATTTTTTCAAGTAAAAGCCACACAATGGCAGACATCTCTATCAAGGACAAGATACCGTCGATAGGCGCAAAGATGTTGAACAGGGAGTTTCTCGTCTTTCTGTTCCTGCTTACCATGACCATCGTCTTCTGGGGCGTTATAGTGGCGAACGAACAGTATGAAGGTGACTTGAAGATTCCCGTTGAATTGGTAGGCAAACCGAAAGACGTGATTCTTCTTGACGAGTCGGTCGATACATTGGTGGTGAACCTGCGCGAAAGTAGATTGGATTTCATCAAGTACAAAATGAATCCTCCTACGTCTCTCGTTATCCAGTTCTCCAAATACAAGCAAGGCGATGAGGTCGTCGTTTCGAATGTGGAACTCCTTAAACTCGTTAGGCAGAAGCTTCACCGTGACACAAAGATCAATTCCATAAAACGTGATGCTCTTTCATTCAAGTTCAATCACGGTCAGCATAAGCGATTGCCTGTCAGGTTCAAGGGCGACATCAAGACAAGGGACAAATACGAGATAGAGATCTATCCGGAATTTGTTGATGTCTATGCACAGGAAAATCTGCTGAAACAGCTTAAATCGGTAAATACCATCGAGCAAAGTTTCGATGTAAAAGACACGGTGAGAGCTAAGCTGAAGCTTGATCTTCCGAAAGGTTCAAGCAGTAATCCTTCCGATGTTTCCGTGACGATTGTACCAGTTGTCTATGTTGAGAAATCAATGGAAATACCGGTAGAATGTATCAACGAGCCTGCAAACAAGAAGCTTCGCCTCTTTCCTTCAAGGGTGAAAGTGACATTCATGGTTGAGATGAACTACCTTAACAGTCTAGAAGAGCAAGCTTTCCGTATTGTTGCCGATTACAATAAAGTGGCAGATCGTTCTCAGCAGAAATGTAAGTTCGAACTACTGCAGTCGCCTCCGATTGTGAAGAATGTCAAGTTGGCAATTGATGAAACCGATTATCTCATAGAAGAGCGATGAAGATAGCATTGACTGGTGGAATAGGAAGTGGTAAGAGCTTTGTTTCCAAGATGTTGCGAGAGCGTGGCATTGAAGTCTTTGATTGCGACAGCTCGGCAAAACTTTTAATGCGTTCTTCCGAGAAGATAAAGGCAGCCCTGAAGAATGCTGTCGGCGAAGATGCTTATCTTGAGGACGGACGCTTGAACAAGGCTTGCATCTCAAGATTCCTGCTGGCATCGGAAGCCAACACTTCCATCATAAACGGCATTGTTCATCCTGCCGTGGCTGAAGCTTTTGAGGAATCAGGGAAGCTATGGATGGAATGCGCAATACTCTTTGAAAGCGGCTTCGACCGGCTCGTTGACAAGGTAGTTTGCGTTGCAGCCCCACTCGAAACGAGGATAAAGCGAGTCATGAAGCGCGACAACATCTCTAGGAGTCAAGCGCTCGAATGGATTGCAAAGCAAATACCTCAGGAGGAACTTTTGGAAAGAAGTGATTTCTGCATCGACAACGACGAGACTCATGACGTCGCTTCGCAGTTGGACGCATTGCTGAAATCCCTCGGAGACTAGTCCTTTTTGCAAACATACATTGAATTATACTAACAAAATAACCATAAACAACGATAAAAAAATGAAAGAAACAATTCTTGCCGTATCAGGCAAACCAGGTCTTTATAAACTCGTATCTCGTGGTAACAACAACCTTATCGTAGAGACTCTTGATGCTACACACCGTCGTCTTCCAATCTTTGCTTCCGACCGTGTGACAAGCCTTCGTGACACAGCTATGTACACGGATTCAGAAGACAAACCACTCGTACAGATTCTCGACACTCTCTGCAAGAAGGAAGAAGGCAAAGAGGCTTCCATCAACTACAAGAAGGCTTCAAGCGCTGAACTCCGCGAGTATTTCGCTGAGATTCTCCCTGATTTCGACCGTGACCGTGTTCATGACAGCGACATCAAGAAACTCATTCAGTGGTACAACATCCTCGTAAACAACGGCATCACAGACTTCCTCGAAGGTGAAGAGACTGAGGAAGAATCAGATAATCAGTAAATCAGGAAATTCTACTGTGACTCAAAAAGAGAAGTATAAATATATTCTCGATTACTTTAGAAGGACAGAACCAAATGTGACAACGGAGTTGGAGTTTGGCTCTGTCTTTCAACTTTTAATCGCGGTCATGCTTAGCGCCCAGTGTACGGACAAGCGTGTCAATCAGGTTACGCCTGAATTGTTCTCTGCTTTTCCCGATGCGAAATCCATGGCTGAAGTAGAGCCGGAGGACATCTTTCCTTATATCCGCAGCGTGTCTTATCCTAATTCCAAGGCGCAGCACATCGTTGAGACGGCACGGATTATTCATGAGCAGTATGGCGGGGAAGTGCCAACCAAGTTCGAGGATTTGATACAGTTGCCAGGTGTGGGCAGAAAGACGGCGAATGTTATGGAGGCGGTGGCTTTCGGAAGAGCAGCCATGCCTGTTGACACTCATGTCTTCCGCGTAGCTCACCGCATGGGACTTGTGCCAAGCACTGCCAATACTCCATTGAAGGTTGAGCTGAAACTGAAGGCTAACATTCCCGACGAATACATGGCTGACGCTCATCACTGGCTTCTTCTTCATGGCAGATACATTTGCCAAAGTCGCAAGCCGAAGTGCGAGAAATGCCCGTTCGATGATGTTTGCAAGAAGAACATCTGACGTTTTTGGCATAGCGATTGTAATTAAAGAAGAGAAAATATTTCCAAAAGAACATAAACATAAATAATATAACTACTATGAACATTAAACCATTAGCAGACCGCGTGCTCATTCTCCCTGCACCGGCAGAAAAGACAGTTGGCGGTATCATCATCCCTGACACTGCGAAGGAAAAGCCACTCCACGGCAAGGTTGTTGCTTGCGGCAACGGCACTAAGGACGAGGAAATGATTCTCAAGGAAGGCGACGAAGTGCTCTACGGCAAGTACGCTGGCACAGAGCTCGAGTTCGAAGGCACTAAGTACATGATAATGCGTCAGTCAGACGTGCTCGCTGTTTTGGGATAGGACCCCCTAGCCCCCCGAGGGGGAACTTTTAATAGTTTTACTAGCGAAAAAAGCAAATAATAATTATACACAAAAAAACTCTGCCTCCCAGGTCAATTAAAAACTCCCCCCCTTGGGGGGATGGGGGGTCTAATTATGGCAAAAGATATCAAATTCAATATGGACGCCCGCGACTTGCTCAAGAGCGGCGTTGACCAGCTTGCAAATGCTGTGAAGGTAACTCTCGGTCCTAAGGGACGCAACGTTATCATCGAGAAGAAGTTTGGTGCACCACAGATTACTAAGGACGGTGTTTCCGTTGCAAAGGAAATCGAACTCGAGAACAAGTTTGAGAACACTGGTGCTCAGCTCGTAAAGAGCGTAGCTTCAAAGACTGGCGACGATGCTGGTGACGGTACTACTACTGCTACTATCCTCGCACAGTCAATCATCAACGTAGGTCTCAAGAACGTTACTGCCGGTGCTAATCCAATGGATCTCAAGCGCGGTATCGACAAGGCTGTTGCTGCTGTCGTTGAGTTCATTAAGAACAACGCAGAGAAGGTTGACGACAACTATGACAAGATTGAGCAGGTTGCTACTGTTTCCGCAAACAACGACCCTGAAATCGGCAAGCTCCTCGCAGAGTGCTTCCGCAAGGTTTCAAAGGACGGTGTCATCACTATCGAGGAAAGCAAGAGCCGTGACACTCACATCGGCGTTGTTGAGGGTATGCAGTTCGACCGCGGTTATCTCTCAAGCTACTTCGTGACTGACACAGAGAAGATGGAGTGCGTTATGGATCACCCACTCATTCTTCTCTACGACAAGAAGATCTCCAACCTCAAGGAGTTCCTCCCAATCCTTCAGCCAGCAGCTGAAACAGGTCGTCCACTCCTCGTAATCGCTGAGGATGTTGACTCTGAGGCTCTCACAACACTCGTTGTAAACCGTCTCCGCACAAACCTCAAGATTTGCGCTGTAAAGGCTCCTGGTTTCGGCGATCGTCGCAAAGCTATGCTCGAGGACATCGCTGTTCTCACTGGCGGTATGGTAATCTCTGAGGAGAAGGGTCTTTCTCTCGACCAGGCTACTATCGAAATGCTCGGTACTTGCGACAAGGCTGTCGTTTCTAAGGACAACACAACAATCGTTGACGGCGCCGGTTCAAAGGAAGGCATCGCTGACCGCGTAGCACAGATAAAGAACGAAATCGCTACTACTACATCAAACTACGACAAGGAGAAGCTTCAGGAGCGTCTTGCTAAGCTCTCTGGTGGTGTTGCAGTTCTCTATGTTGGCGCTAACTCTGAGGTAGAGATGAAGGAGAAGAAGGATCGCGTTGACGATGCTCTCTGCGCTACTCGTGCCGCTATCGAGGAAGGTGTTGTTGCCGGTGGTGGTACAACATACATTCGCGCTCTCGATGCTGTTGCTGGTCTTAAGGGCGACAACCCAGACGAGCAGACAGGTATCAACATCGTTATCCGCGCTATCGAGGAGCCACTTCGTCAGATTGTAGCAAACGCTGGTGGTGAAGGTGCTGTTGTTGTTCAGAAGGTTCGTGAGGGCGAAGGCGACTTCGGTTACAACGCTCGCAAGGACATCTACGAGGACATGCGTGCAGCAGGTATCATCGACCCAGCAAAGGTTTCTCGCGTAGCTCTTGAGAACGCAGCATCAATCGCAGGACTCTTCCTCACTACAGAGTGCGTAATCTGCGACCAGCCTGCTCCAGAGCCAGCAATGCCAATGGGCGGTGCTCCAGGCATGGGTATGATGTAATTTGCTCCATATATTCATTTTTTGTCTGTCTGTCCGTCTGTCTATAATTCTTTATTTTTATAGACAGACGGACAGACAGACACACACAGACACACACAACAACTCTTGCGTATATATATATATATTTATATTTTAATTAATGAATAATTTATTACTATGAAATGAAGCGGTGTTTATATTTTGTCCGTCTGTCTGTTTGTCTATTTTCGTTAATAATCGTAAGTTTGCCACTCCGCAAGATTTCTGCTCAGAAAAGTTTCCGCAGCATCGCAAACCGCCTTCTACCGCCATGAATCTCGCAAATTTCCAGCTTGTTTTTCATAACTCATAGGAACTTGGGGAGAGTTACCGCGGGTTTCGGGTCGTGTTCCATAGGAACATTACGCGTATAAGGCACGGAAATCGCGGCTTTTCGGGGTGTTTTCTGGCGTGGTTTGTTGCGCGGAAAAGTTATGTTACTGATTATCAAGAGGTTGCTATCTCTTCGTAACGGTCATCTTTTCCGCACAAATATCTTTTCGTGACTTTTGTTTCATTCTAGAGGACGAATCAAAATATTGGTTGTAAGCAGATTAGGGTGTTTCGCTTACGGATTGAAAGGCTTGGCAAAGAACGATACGAAAAAATCAGTCAGTCAGTCGGTCAGTCAAATAGTGTAAACACATAAAAAAAGCGATGCATATCGATATGCATCGCTTTATGTGTTATTACTCTATATTACTTTACTCCAGCATCCTCAAGGGCTTTTTCTACCTGTGCCTTCTTGTCTGGATCGTTCTCAATGTCCTCAATAACCTTCTCTGCATCCTCAAGCGTCTCATCCATACTCTTCTGCAAAGCCTGTGCTACGCGAACATAACAGCCTTCAGTGCCGCTGATAGTTCCCATGTAGATTATCTGCAGCTGGCCGTTTACCTTGTACACCCAAGAGGCATCGTTGAGATGCATGCCAAAGCTGTCCTTGCCTTTCTGGCATTCCTCGAGAGAAATCTCAGCCATAGCCTCGTCTGTCTTGCTCTTGTTCTCGAAGCCGTAGATACACTTGCCATCGTCGGCAGCCTTCTTCGTTGCATTGTAAACCTTGGCAACAGCCTCCTTGAACATGTCGTCAGTAAACTCCTTGCCGTCCTTCGTAGGGAAGTTCACGATAACGTCGCGTGCAGAGCCCATGAAGTTTTTGTTGTCAGAACCGTCGTATTCGTAGCCTGGTTCTATGTCTGTGTAGCTGAGCTTGAAGTTCTTGATGAAGAACTCTACAGCTTCCTTTGAGTAAGTGTCGCCAGTAAACTCTTCAGCTTCTGCTACAGCCTCTCCAGCTGCAGGAGCTTCGCCATTTCCAGACTTGTTGTCGCCTCCGCAAGATGCCATGAGCATGGCAGCTGCAATGAAGAGGATTGATAAAAGTTGCTTTTTCATAGTGTTTGTTGTTTAAGAGTTAATTGATTGGTTAGAGTATAACTATTTTCTGCGTTTTGATTTATTTGATTTCTTTGTTTTCTTTGTCTTCTTGACACTTGTGCATTTTGTTGCTGCTGTTGTTGCAGTTGTTGTCTCATCCATGCGAACCCACTTGCTGGAATCCATAACCCAAGTCTCCCAACCGTTGAGCGGATGATTGCCCAATGCCACCTGACGATAGAGCTTGACTACCGGTTTGCCGTCGATGGTGTCGGTCTTTGCCTCGGAATAGTTGAGTGGCGTAACTGCCTCACCCGTCTTCACATTCCAGATGCCGCCCTTGGCAGAGCGTGACTCCGTGAGGTCGAAGGCAAAGGCGTAGGTGTCGTCAATGCGCATTTTGACTGTCAGATTGTTAGCGTTCTGTGCTTGCACTGATGAAGACAGAAGCATGGCAAAAGCCAAAACAATGTAGTTTAGATAGTTTTTCATAAAAAGTATATATTATTCTTGTTAATCACCCCAATATATCTTCCACGAGCTCATTGGCACAGGCATAAGGTCTTTTGTCCATGTATGGTAGTGGAGGTCATATACCTTTACCTCATGACCGTGACCGTTCTCCTTGTCAACGAGTTTTAGGCAGCAGCCATTGGCAGGGTCAATCCACATTTTCCAGTATAGACCTAGAGTACCTTTGCTATCGAATACCCAGCAGTTTACGCCACACACTTGTTCCATGCCTACATACAAATCAGCAAGCTTCTTCTGGAAATGCTCTGCGTATTCTTCTTTCATGTGCTTGAACAGCTCTATCTCATGGCTGCCATATCCCAATGGCGCTCGCTCTGGCTCACCGGAATAAGAGTCATCATGATGGCCGGTTACTTCTGGCAGATACTGCAGTTCTGAGTGGTAGCCCACACCTTTACGGGTAACATCATATAGCTCTCCGCATATTTCCACCTGAGTATGGTTGATGTTTCCTGTCTTGTACAGTTCGCCGCTTTGAAGATCTACGTATTCGATATGGAACTCAGTCTGTGGCGGGTTATAGACGTAAGGACCTTTCCATGGTGTAACTACAGGAACAATCTTAACCTTTACCACTACGGTTTGGTCTCCTTGTTTGGCAGTGATGGTTGCCTCGCCATTCTTCTTGCCTAGGATGGTTACTGTACGAGGCTTCTTTAGGCTGGCTGTAGCTACACTCACGTCGCTGGAGGAAACGTTGTCTATTGCAGGTAGCTGCGTTGGAGTCCACACATACTGTTCGCCCACTGCCACCTCGATGGTATAGTGGGTCACTATCTGCTGTTGTGCAAGTGCAACTATTGCTGACAGGAAAAAAAGTGAAAGGAATAGTAATCGTTTCATTGCTTTACAAAGTTGTTGTTTTGGTTGCAAATATACATATTATTTATAATACGCACAAGTGTGTATGTGATATTTGACGAAAAAATGGCAAACTTTCCCGATATTTGTGCCTAATTAGCATAAAAAGTGTTATCTTTGCACTTGTGAAAGTCAGTAAACTTGGATATTATCAATAATAAATATGGCAACAGTAAAAATTTCAACAACTCTTGGCGACATCATAGTCAAGCTCTACGACGAGACTCCTCTCCATCGTGACAACTTCCTGAAACTTGCAAAGGAAGGATATTATGACGGAACAATCTTCCATCGTGTAATAAAGAATTTCATGGTTCAGGGCGGTGATCCTGACTCAAGGAATCCGCAGCCTAATGCGCAGTACGGCACTGGCGGTCCTGACTATACAATAGAAGCGGAGATAAAGCCTACGCTCTTCCATAAGCGTGGCGCACTGGCTGCTGCCCGCACTGGCGACGAGGTGAATCCGGAACGCCGTTCAAGCGGTAGCCAGTTCTACATCGTTTGGGGCGATGTCTATAAGGAATCGCAGATGGCGCAGCTCAGCAAGCAGATGGAGATGATGGCTCAGCAGAACATATTCAACCGACTCGCAACGGAAAACAAGGCGAAGATCATGGACCTTCGTCGCAACCGTGACCGCGAGGGTCTCCTCGCTCTTCAGGACGAACTCGTGGCAAAGGCAAAAGCTGAGGCTAAGAAGGAATCCGGACTCAGCGACGAACAGAAGCAGATATACTCAACGCTTGGCGGCACTCCGCACCTCGACGGACAATACACCGTGTTCGGTGAAGTTACAGAAGGTCTTGACATCGTGGAGAAAATCCAGTCTGTTCAGACACGCCGCGGCGACAGACCTCTTGAAGATATCGTGATGAAGGTGAGTGTTCTTTAGGAAATCTCTGCGAAATGATTGAATACATTGAAACGAGTTGTATCGGAAAGAAATCGGAGGATCTGTGTGAAGATGGTTTCTTTGCTGGCAATGGATTTGCCGCTGTCGTAGATGGCAGCACGAGCAAGGCTTCACGCACTTATCATCCTACGATGTCGAACGGCAAACTTGCGAGCACCACAATCATTGAAACGCTGAAACAATTGCCTTCTGACATCAGTCTCAAATCATTGTGCGAACACCTTGAGATAGCCATAAGAAATCATTACGACACTTTCGGCGTTGACAATCAGGATGTTCTCTTGCACCCGGAGAATCGCATAACGGCTTCTGCCGTGATATATTCCGATTTCCACAAGGAAATATGGATGATTGGCGACTGCCTTTGCAAGGTAAACGGTAAGCTTTACACAAACGAGAAACCTCACGAAGCAGCACTTGCAGAGCGTCGTTCGCAAGAGTTGTCGAGACTTCTGGGCGAAGGTCATACGCAAAGGGATTTGCTCGAGAATGACTTGGGACGCGCTTTGATACTACAAGGCATCATCGATTCCACAAAAGGACAGAACAAGGTGTTTTCGGTTGTTGACGGTTTTCCTATTCCTACGGAGTTGGTCAAGGTCATAAAAGTCAACAAAGGCTCGGAAGTGATACTTGCTTCCGACGGTTATCCCGAACTGTTTGACACTCTTGAAGAAACCGAAAAGCGACTTGCATTCATCATTGAAAACGACCCTCTGCTGATGAATCTGCATAAGGCTACAAAAGGGTTGCGACCAGAACAAACTTCCTTTGACGACCGAACATACCTGAGATTCACAGTTTAAGGTTTCAGAAGTTTCAAAAGTTTTAAACAAAAAAGACCTCCCACAGCGAATTGTGAGAGGTCTTTTACTTTGATTATACCAATGAGCCGATAACGAGACTCGAACTCGTGACCCACGCATTACGAATGCGTTGCTCTACCAACTGAGCCATATCGGCAACATTCAGATGGAATCTGTCGGATGATTTTTTCCGGCTGCAAAGTTAGTCATTTATGATTAAATCCTTTTCAATTGCAGCGTAACTTTGTGTCATCAGTTGATTTATGTTGTCGGAACCTTGACCTTGAGGTGGAATAGGGGAGTGGATGGTGAGCTTTAATGGACTCCAATAGCAGAAATACATGTCCTTCTGACGAGGCTTAACCTTGAAAGAACCGTTTATGGTAATTGGTACAACAGGTAACTGCAACTCATCGGCAAGCATAAAAGCACCTTTCTTGAACGGTTTCATGTATCCTGTCTTTGTTCTGGCGCCTTCTGGGAACACGCAGAGGGAGATTCCGCCACGAAGAATTTCACGCGCCTCCTGATAGCAACGCTTTATCGTGGAAACAGAGCGATTGTCAACGAATATCTGCTTTGATTTCTTGCAGGCTGCGCCGAAGATTGGGATGTCCCCTAGTTCATACTTCATCATCCAACGGAAGTCGCGAAGAAGGAAACCGTAGATGAGAAGGATGTCAAAAGCACCTTGATGGTTTGCCACGAAGACATACGACTGTCCTTTCTCAAGATTCTCCTTGCCTTCCACCTTAACAGGAAGCAACAGAAGTCGGATTATAACCCAACCCCACCAGACGCCTGGCTGATAACCGAAGAACTTTCCTCCTCCCAATAGGCAACCGACAATAACTGCAATACAGATGAAAAGTGTCCACAGAAATGCCAATGGAAGCACAATTAGTATTTGATATATGCGATATATAAGGGTCAACATGAGATTTTTGTGGTTGGTTCACGCTGCAAATTTAGTAATTTTTAATGAAATAAAAATATTTTTCTTGCGAAGATTGGTCATTTTGTCGGTTTTAGTTGACAATTTTGCGTCATTGCTATAATGGAAATACATCAAGGTTGCCGCTTATTATTATATAATGTGGACGTAATATTCGTGGATTTTTTGTAATTTTGGCGCGATATTTTTAACCTTTTAAGAAATATGAAAAAAACAAATATACTTCGCACCATCTTTATGGGTGCAGCGGCAGTAGCGCTTACTGCTTGCAACAACAAGACTTTCACAGTAGAAGGCGAGATTGCCAATGCTACTGATTCAGTGCTTTATTTTGAGAATGTCGCTCTTGATGGCATTCAGACAGTTGACAGCGTAAAGCTTCCTCAGGACGGCAAGTTCTCGTTCAAGGGTGATGCTACAGACGCTCCAGAGTTCTATCGTCTGCGTATCCATGACCAGATCATCAATGTCTCTATCGATTCAACAGAGACTGTGACTGTCAAGAGCCAGTATCCTAACATGGCCAACAACTACAAGGTTGAAGGCAGCGAGCAGTGCAAGATCATCCAGGAACTTGCCTACAAGCAGATTGCTCTCCAGCATCAAGCCATTGCAATCCAGAACTCACCTGACATCTCTTACCAGAAGGGTGCCGACTCAATCATGGCTATTGTTGACAAGTATCGCGAGGAGATCAAGAACAACTACATCTATAAGCATCCTGACTACTCTTCGTCTTACTTTGCATTGTTCCAGGCTATCGGAAGCCAACTCGTGTTCAACCCTCGCAGTAGCCAGGACGATATCCGAGTGTTTGCTGCCGTAGCCACAAGCTGGGATAGCAAATATCCTGATTCAGAGCGTGGACAGAACCTCCACAACATCACTATTGAAGGCATGAACAACATCAGATATGTGAGAGCTCAGAACCAGAATGCAGCAAGTGCGTTGGAAAGAGCCGAGGAGTCAAACCTCATCGACATCAAACTTACTGACAACAAGGGCAAGGAGCAGAACCTCAAGTCGCTCAAAGGCAAGGTAGTTATGCTCGACTTCCATATCTTCGCTTCTGATATATCTACTCAGCGTATCATGCAGATGCGTGAAATCTATAACAAGTATCACGCTCAGGGTCTTGAAATATACCAGATTTCACTCGATTCTGACATGCACTTCTGGAAGACACAGACAGAGGCTCTCCCATGGATTAGCGTAAACGATCCAGATGGTATTCAAAGCCGTAATGTGCTTCTCTACAATGTGCAATCTGTTCCTACATTCTTCCTTATCAACAAGAACAACGAACTTGTGAAGCGTGATGCACAGATTGACGACCTTGACGCAACAATCAAGTCGTTATTGTAACCATTAGAAGAAAACATACTAACTATAACCAAAATAACTAACTTTATGAACTTTAGCTTCAAAAAATGGATGATGGCTATCGCTGCTATCTTTGCCTTTGGACTCTCATGGGCGACTGTTAGCGGTATTGCTTCATCTGAACGTTCTTGGGACTTCACCAAGGGTGCTAACCACGCAGACCAGATTACTGACTGCGAGTATTGGAATCCTGACTATGCTTCATCAAAGGGTAGAACAACGCTGCTCCTTGACCTCAATGACCAGGAACTTCCTTCTAACACAGGTGCTGCTCTTAGTGGCCTTGAGGGTATTTATTTCACTGTGGCAAAGGGTGCAGTATATGGCATCTCAGGCAACTACTGCCTGCAGAGTGGTTCTATGACAGTCCGCATCCCTAACTGTGAGGTTGGCGACACTCTCAAGATCGGATTCTGCGGTGCTGGTTCTGAGGCAACTGTCGCTTCTGAAAGCATCAATGAAACTCTTGCTACTTCAGCAACAAAGAATGAACTTCATACTGCTATCGTAACAGCTGATGGCGATGTTGTTCTCACAATGAAGTGTTCAAAGGGCTTCCGTCTTTACACTATCGCTGTTAAGCCAGGTGAAGCACAGGACACTCCTGACACTCCTGCTGCAGGCACAAACTTCGAGGTTGACCTTGCTCCATCTCTCTTCACAGAGGAAGAGGCTGTTCAGTGGCAGGTTCTCCCTGACTTCGGCGTAAAGATGGACGAAGAGGGCAACACTGTTCGCGTAGCTGCTGATGCAGAGGATGCCCAGATGGTTGTCACTGGCGCAAAGTATCATGGCGATCATGGTGTTGTTCCTGGTACAATGACTGTCAAGGTTTCTGGCAACACAAAGATTACTATCGGTGGTTGCAACTGGGGTTCTGCTGTTACAGTTACAGACGCTAATGGCGGTTCATTCACTATCGACAACTCAGGCAAGTGTTGGAACAAGAGCGATGAGTCAACAATGACTTCCGGCTACTACATTGGCGAGGCTACAACCCTCACACTTACTGGCGGCAGCTACATGCGCTACTACAAGTTCGAGGCTGTCGATGCTGTTGCTGAGTTCAATGTAACATTCAACGCTGGCGATGCTGAGGGTGTTGCTCCTAAGGGCGGTACTGTTGTTGCTGGCGAAAGCATCACAATCCCTGTAAACCGCACTCTCTATTCTGAGAGCAAGACTCTCGTAGGCTGGAGCGACGGTAAGAAGACTTACAAGCCAGGCGACACAGTTTCTCCTAAGGCAGACATGGAACTCAACCCAGTATTCGCAGCAAATGCTTCTTCTCTTGAAGGCGCTCATGCTGACGACGTAACAGTAGTTTGGGACTTCCAGGCAAAGAACGGTGCTCCTACCCTCGCTTGGGAAGGTGGCGCTGAAATCCATCCATACGTTACTCAGGCTACAATCAACGGAAGTGCTGTTGACGTGAAGATGGACTGCGATGTTTCTGCTGGTAAGATCAACAATGCAAGCTGGACAGACTGGTGCCAGATGAACTCAGGCACTAAGCTCACTATCCCTGCTATGAAGGGCATGAAGATTGCCATCGAGTCTTACTCAGCTACTACAACAACTACTATCGCTGGTTCTCTCGGTTACACTACTGAGGGCACTATCGCTTCATACGAATACAACGGCACAGAAAAGAACATCGACATCGTTATTGGCGACGGCTCTTATTGGCGTACATTCACTGTTACTTATCCTTCTGTAGCAAGCTCTGACGAGTACGACAACACTGCCGGCATAATCTCTTGGGCTAACGGTAATGAGTCAAATGCTACAGCAACTACAGACATCAAGGCTGCCATCCTCGACACAAAGGTTTCAGTTGGTACAGACCTCACTGTTTCTGGTCCTACATCTTATTCAGATGTTCCAGAGGCTAAGCAGTCTCTCATGACTTACCTCCCTACAACATCAAATGCTGGTGCTGTTGCTGGCGACATGATCGAGTACAAGGTTAAGCTCAAGAAGGGGCTCACAATGAAGGTTTCTTCCGTTTCATTCGATGCCGTTAAGGAAGGTACTGACAATGCTTACTTCTCATGGAGCTATACTGCCGATGGCGTAGAGAGCAAGATCAATGCTTACAGCGATCCAAAGAACCAGATTCGTCGTAACAACAACGCAAACCCTTCTGCTCCTGTCACTCACAGCGAGACTGTTGCTGCCGACGGTTGCCGCGAGTTCACTCTCCGCTTCTACATCTCTAATGTTGCAAACGACAAGAAGATGTCTATCGGTAACATCAAGATCAATGCTGCCGTAAGTGGTACTGAGGAGAAGCGTGCGTTCCAGGATTTCGCTATCAATTTCCAGTCAGATCCTTACAAAGTTGTTAAGCCTGAGACTGGCATTCTCCCTGATGGCGTTGTGGTTAACGGTACATGGCACGACTCATCTCACGGCTACAACACAACTACTCTCACTGTTCCTGTTGACGGACCTGTAAAGATTAAGTTCGGCAAGTGTCAGTATGGTGCTACTATCGCTACAATCAAGAAAGGCGACGAGGTTCTCGGAACTATCGATTGTGGTGGTTCTTGCGAAGGTACTGCTGACTGGGTTTACAACTCAGAGGAGGCTGCTACGCTCACAATCATCACTGCAAACTACATCCCTTCAATCGCTGTTGAGGCTTGCGAACTCCTTCCAATGGTTACCGTAAGCTACTACAACACTGACGGCAAGCTCCTCGGTACAGAGGAAGTTCAGGGTGGTTCTGCACTTGCTTACAAGTACAGCGAATCTGACGTGACTGTTCCTGAGGGCAAGGCATTCCGTGGTTGGTTTACTTCTGAGCAGCAGACAGCTCTCAAGATTGCTGAAGGCTACACGCTTCAGGACAACCTCAAGCTCTATGCTCGCGCTACAGACATCGAGCAAGTTTCAAATACAGCTCGCTTCAAGTATGACCTCACCAAGCCTTACTTCTATGTAGAAGACCACGAACTCATCACTATCGACGGTAAGTACTACAACACTCACGGTTGGCTCATCGACAAGGGCGGAAACATCAAGGTTCAGGTTGGTGGAAACTGCTATCTCACTATCGGCAACTGCCTCTACTCTGCAGAATCTACAGCTACCGTTACAGATGCTGATGGCAATAAGGTTGGCGAGTTCCAGGTTAAGGCTGACGGCGACGGCGCTGCTACTACCATAGAGTACAACGGCCCTGCTACAGAGCTTACAATCAACTTCCCTTCTGGCGCTTACACTCACAGCGTAGAGGTTTGGAACTTCATCTCTGCTCCAGAGTATGACGAGGCTACTGGCTACTACATCGTTGTTCCTGGCGACGTGACAAGCTTCCTCATGGCCCTCAACGCCGTTGCTTCTAAGGACGGTGCGAAGATTTTCCTCCCTAACGGTACTTACGACCTTGGCACTCAGACTCTTACAAGCGTATCTGGTAAGAACATCTCTATCATCGGTCAGTCTATGGCTGGTACTGTCATCGTTAATGCTCCTGCCAAGGAGAATGAAGGTATTGGCGTTACTGCTACTCTCAAGAACTCTGCCAACGGTCTCTATATGCAGGATCTCACACTCCGCAACGCCATGACATTCAACGGTGGTACTGGCCGTGCTGTCACTCTCCAAGACTGCGGTAACAAGACCATCTGCAAGAACGTGAGCCTCGAATCTTATCAGGACACTTACTACAGCAACAACAGCTCAGGTAGCTTCTACTTCGAGGATGGCGAAATCCACGGTGTTGTTGACTACGTTTGTGGTGGTGGTGATGTTTACTACAACCGCGTGAAGTTCGTGAACGAGGTAATCAAGAACACTACTATCGCTGCTCCTTACGGTGCGAAGAAGTTCGGTTATGTCATGAACGAATGTACTATCGACACTAAGTGCTCTGAGTTCAACTTCGGTCGTGCTTGGGGTTCTGTAGCTAACCTCGCTTGGCTCAATACAACTATTCTCCAGCCTTCTAAGCTTGCCAAGTCTCGCTTCACTATCGCAGGTATGAATGTTGCTGCCGACAAGTTCGTAGAATACAACACAATGGACGCTTCTGGCAACGTTATCTCACCTGCTTCTAATGTCATCGAGTTCACACACTCTACTGGCAACAAGAAGTATGAGACTATCCTCACTGCCGCTCAGGCTGCCGAGTATGCTCTCGACAAGGTCTTCACTGACTGGACTCCAGACGCTATCGCAGCTCAGAAGCTCATGACATCTGCCAAGATCGATGGCACAACCCTTTCTTGGGATGCTGTTGAAGGTGCCACTGCATACGCTATTTTCAAAGACGGCGTCTTCGTTGACATCGTGACAGAGACATCATTCACTATTGATGATGCTTCATCCGTTTGGACTGTACGCGCTGCCAACGACCGCGGTGGTTTCGGTGAACCTGTAACTGCTGAGGAAGCAAACGCCATCAACAATGCTGCCAACGTAGAAGGCAAGACTGTTAAGGCAATCTACAATGTTTCTGGCCAGAGCGTCAACGACTCTTACCACGGCACAAAGATCATTGTCTTCTCTGATGGTACTGTAAAGAAGATTAATAAGTAATAATATAATGTGATGAAAAGCCTCAGTAATGCATTATGCTTTACTGAGGCTTTTTTGTTTGTTGTCTTTTGAACTATAGAAAATTTGTATTTTAAATAAAGAAAGAAGTGCGTTAATCGGTATATGCAACTACCAATTAACGCACTTTGTTTTTGTAAGCTATCGTATATATGTATTACTTACGAGCTTTACCGTAGCGGCTCATGAACTTATCAACGCGACCGGCTGTGTCAACAAGCTTGCTCTTACCTGTATAGAATGGGTGAGAAGTGCTTGAGATTTCAACTTTTACTACTGGGTAAGTCTCGCCTTCAAATTCTACTGTGTCGTTTGTTTTGCAAGTAGACTTTGTAAGGAACATATCGCCGTTAGACATATCCTTAAATACGACGGGACGATAGTTTTCTGGATGGATTCCTTGTTTCATTTTGAGAATTATGATTAAATTAATAAAGAGTTTCTATAGCGTGAAAGGAGTATATTACTCCATAATCGACTGCAAATTTAGCATTTTTTGACTTATTACGCAAATCTTTGGACAAAAAACATTGCCTTTGACCGATGAATATCAAGTCATTAGTGGCGAAAAATCACGATAACATGTTTTATGAGGCGTTTGAATGTGCAGAAATCATGCTCTGAAAATCTTGACTGAACTATTTGAAATATTGAGAGAAAAACTAATAAATTTTGGTCTTTTGCAAAAAACGAACGGAAAAGTTTATTTGTTTTCAATAAAATTCCTACTTTTGCAGAGATTAAGAAACAATATTAAGGAACTACCATATTAAAACAAGAACAGAAGATGTTGAAATACAGTGTCTATAATGCAGTTTCCAAACTGCTTTCATTCGAAGATTTCTGCAAAATCGTAAATGAAGCTACAGCGGAATATCTGTTGTTGCAACTCAAAGAAACTCCTGTAATTATGTGCAAGGGTGCCATAGAGCGTATGTGCAAGGTGGCAGATGATACGCAATGCCTTATGCTTTACTCTGATTATTACGAGAAGAAACAGAACGGAACTGTAGTGAAACATCCTACTATTGATTATCAAAAGGGAAGTATTCGTGACGATTTTGACTTCGGATCGTGTGTTCTTCTTCGTGCAGACTTCCTGAAGCTCTATGTACTTCGTGACCCAGAGAAGTATAAGTTTGCAAGTTTCTACGACTTCCGCCTTTTCCTTTCTCGCCGTGGCGAGATATTCCATCTTAACGAATATCTTTATACGGAAGACGAAACTGACGCCCGCAAGAGTGGTGAGAAGCAGTTTGACTATGTGAATCCGGCAAACCGTGAAGTGCAGATTGAAATGGAAAAGGTGGCTACTGAGCATCTGAAGAAGATTAATGGCACTGTGAATACTTATGTCTATCGCAGTCCAGAATTCTTGAAGGAGCAATTCCCTGTGGAAGCTTCCGTAATCATTCCTGTATATAATCGCGAAAAGACCATTGCTGATGCTGTGAAGAGTGCACTCAACCAGCAAACAGACTTTGCCTATAATATTATTGTGGTTGACAACTACAGTACAGACAACACAAGTAAAATCCTCGAAGAACTCGTTGCTCAATATTCTACAGCAGGTCTGCCAAACGGGCAAGAGGAACCGAAACTTATTCATATCGTTCCTGATGTAACTGGCCTTGGCATCGGCGGCTGTTGGAACGAGGCAATCAATTCTGAATATTGCGGCCGCTTTGCCGTCCAGCTCGATAGCGACGATCTTTATTCTTCGCCAAACACTCTTCAGCAAATAGTGAATGCATTCTATGCACAAAAGTGCGCGATGGTGGTAGGTAGTTACAGGATGTGCAACTTTGCTCTTGAGACCCTGCCTCCAGGACTTATAGATCATGCTGAATGGACAGAAGAGAACGGTCCGAATAATGCTTTGCGCATCAATGGACTTGGAGCTCCTCGTGCATTCTTCACTCCGATAGTTCGTAATATTCAATTCCCTAATACAAGCTACGGCGAGGATTATGCAATGGGATTGGCTATCTCACGCAAGTACAAGATTGGTCGCATCTACGATGAACTTTACCTCTGCCGCCGATGGGAAGGAAATTCGGACGCAGCGCTATCGATAGAAAAAGTGAACGCAAACAATCTTTACAAGGACAAGATACGCACAATTGAATTGATGGCAAGACAAAGTAGAGTTTTCTAATCAAACACATAATTCATAATATAGGCATACAAACATCCATGAAAGTCATTAACCTTTGCTCAGAAAACAGCGTTGTTCAAAAGATAATGTCGGAGCTTCGCGACCCAAAGATACAGAAAGACAGTCATCGTTTCCGTTGGAACTTGCAGCGTCTCGGTCAGATAATGGCATACGAAGTGAGCAAGACACTGGATTACGATACTACTGATGTCCAAACCCCACTTGGCATTGCCAAACACAACTTGCCGACAGACAAGGTTGTTCTCGCAACAATATTCCGTGCAGGTCTGCCTTATCATCAGGGATTTCTTGACATCTTCGATGATGCAGAGAATGCTTTTGTCAGCGCTTACCGCTATTACAAGGATAAGGATTGTTCAGAAGTTGGCATCAAGGTAGAATACATTGCTGCTCCAGACCTTACTGGCAAGACTGTAATCATTGCAGATCCTATGCTTGCTACAGGTGGTAGTTTTGAGCTTGCCATGGAAGCATTCAAGACGCATGGCACACCTAAGCACATCCACATCTGCGCCGTAGTGGCTTGCCAATCAGGAGTTGATTATCTCCTGAAACTGTTCAAAGACCAGAATGTAACTATCTGGACTGTAGTAATCGACCCTATTCTCAATGAGAAGAAGTATATCGTTCCTGGTCTCGGCGATGCTGGTGACCTTTGTTATGGAGGTAAGTTGTAGAATAATTATCAGAAGAAAAGGGTTGTAATATATTGAAACATTGAAAAATGATTGACAGAATAACGATAGCAAGAATCATGGATGCCGCAGACATTGTGGATGTGGTATCTGATTTTGTTTCATTGAAAAAAGCCGGCGCAAACTATAAGGGTTTGTGTCCATTCCACAATGACCGAACTCCTTCCTTTATCGTTTCTAGAGCGAAGAACTATTGCAAATGTTTCTCGTGTGGCAAGGGAGGTTCACCTGTAGGCTTTATCATGGAGCATGAACAGCTAAGTTATCCTGAAGCATTGAAATATCTTGCGCGAAAATACAATATAGAGGTACAGGAACGCGAGATGACCGATGAGGAAAAGAAAGCGCAAACACTTAGGGAGAGCCTATTTATCGTCAACGAATGGGTTGCTGATTATTATGCCGACCAACTTCATAATAGCGTTGATGGAGCGTCTATCGGAATGCCATACTTCCGCAGTCGTGGCTTCCGTGACGATATTATCGAAAAATTCAAGCTTGGTTTTGCCCCTTCCGATCGCAAATTGCTTGCAAAGACAGCTAAAGGCAAAGGATACAAGGAGGAATATCTGGAGAAGACCGGCACCTGCTACAAAACCGATAGGGGAGAACTGATTGACAGATTTGCAGGTCGCGTAATATTCCCTTGGATTGGTCAAAGCGGAAAGATTATCGGTTTCGGAGGTCGCTTGCTCGATTCAAGGACAAAGGGAGTCTCCCAGAAATATGTAAACTCCCCTGAAACCGACATCTACAAGAAAGACTCCGAACTCTATGGCATTTTCCTAGCCAAGAAAGCCATTGCCAAGGAGAACAATGTCTATATGGTGGAAGGTTATACTGATGTCATTTCCATGCATCAGTGTGGCATTGAGAATGTGGTAGCAAACTCTGGAACTGCGCTCTCGAAGAAGCAGATTGCCATACTTCACAGATTGACTCCAAACATAACGCTTCTTTACGATGGTGATGAAGCAGGCATTCATGCTGCCATGCGTGGAACCGACATGCTGCTTTCGGATGGAATGAACATCAAGGTGCTGATTCTCCCTGACGGAGATGACCCGGACAGCTTTGCAAAGAAGCATTCTGCAGAGGAATTCCGCGAGTATGTCGAGAAGCATCAGACGGATTTCATCGACTTCAAATGCTCTATCATGCTCAACAATGTTACTGACCCGATTAAGCGAGCAGAGGCTATTGACAATGTGTTGCAAAGCGTAGCTCTTATAAAGGATCAGATAAAGCGTTCCATGTATGTGACTCTTTGCGTGAATAAGCTCGGACTAAAGGAGGAAGTCATAATAAGAAGAGTGAACAAGTTCATTCATGACAATATAGAGCAAAGGCGAAAGCAAGAAGAACGCGAGAAAGAGCTTGAGAAAATGGAGCAAGAACGCTATAGTGCAGCTCCAGACAATGCTGAGAATGTGTCGGGTGGGAGAGTGAGTCCTCCTATCGCAACCTCTGCAACATCTCAAACATCACAGAACAAAAAACTCACAAAATTGCAGGAAATTGAAAGTTCCATCGTCAGACTCGTGGTTTGTAATGGTGAATCACTATTGCCTACAGACCCTCCTGCGACCTTGGCAGAAATTGTTGCAGCAAGTTTTGCCGAGGATGATTTAGAATTCTCCAATCCAATATTCAACCAGATTCTCATGAAAGCAGCAGAACAGTCTCGTACTGACGGTTTTGTTGCTGAGCAGTATTTCTCAAAGCATGAAGATTTCTCCATAAGTAGTGCAGCAATGCAATTCATAATGGATAATGAAAACATGGCGCCAACGGAAATGGAAGAAGAGAAGAAGAATTCTCTCTTGCTTCAGAACATCAATCATTTGTTCATTGAACACAGATTGCAGATGATTTCCGACCAACTTGCAGAAGCAAAGGCGCAACTCGCGAACGCTTCTCCAGCAGAGATGCTAGACGCAATGAAGAGATACAAGGAATTGAAGAATATTCACAATCAAATTGCCGCATTGGTTGGCAGGTCTCGTTAAGTGATGGGTAAAATCGTAGAACTGGAAATCGTAAGCTTGGCAGAAAGATATGAAACAGCCAAGTTTATTGTAGGTGATCCATCTTGGTTTATGCATCAAGTCCAAGGAGAATCGAACATAGAAGCAATGGCTTTTATTGCGTCGTGCTTCAGTTATGGTTCAAGGAAACAGTTCCTGCCTAAGATACAAAGCATTCTTGATGACTCAAAAGGCGATGTGTTTCTATGGATTGAAGAGGAAAAATTCAAGCAATTTTTGCCTAATAATTCCGCTTGTTTCTATCGACTTTACACGAATGAGATGGTCCTCGATTTGTTTGAAAGACTGTCTTTCTGCTATAAAACTCATGGAAGTATAAGGAACTTGCTTCTAAAAAACAATGTTTCAACAGCAAGGGAAGCATTGGAAGTCTTGACCACAACCTTTGGAGGCAAGATCGTGCCAAAGAACACCCAATCTTCCTGCAAACGACTTTGCATGTTTTTGCGTTGGATGGTTAGGACAGATTCCCCCGTTGATGTGGGTATTTGGTCAGATTTCATCGACAAAAGATCACTTATCATGCCCCTTGACACCCATGTCATGCAACAAGCTAACCGATTGAATCTCATTCATACAAAAACCACTTCAATGGCAACTGCTGTTAAGCTAACCAATGAAGTGGCTAAGATTTTCCCGGAAGATCCCCTCAAGGCTGACTTTGCTTTGTTTGGATATGGAGTTTCTTCTCGTTAGTGTTCATTTTTTTCTTACTCTTACATCTTACACTTCAAAGATAGAACAAATGCGTAAGCGTAAGAGTAAGAAAATAAAGATTTAGTATTCATCCTCGTTAAAGAGGAAGTCGTCCTTTGAAGGATAGTCTGGCCAAATGTCTTCGATTGTGTCATAGACCATGTCTTCTTCGTCTTCGATTTCGTTGAGGTTCTCTATTACCTCAAGAGGTGCGCCAGAGCGGTTGGCGTAGTCAATAAGTTCTTCTTTTGTTGCAGGCCATGGAGCATCTTCAAGCTTCGAGGCCAATTCGAGTGTCCAGTACATGTTTTTATGTGAAAAGTGAATAATTTAAAGTGAAAAATATATTTTACTTCTTCGGAGTCCATGTTTCCTCGCGAACTCCTTCGTGGAAGTTGAGCTTGCGAGCAAGCATGAAGAGATAGTCAGAGAGTCTGTTCATGTATTGCATCACCCATGGGTCGAGCGGAGAGATCTCGTGGAGCGAGAAGATGCGACGCTCAGCGCGGCGGCAAACTGTTCGGCAAACATGTGCCTGTGCAGCTTCTGGAAGTCCGCCAGGGATGATGAAGGATGTCTGTGGAGGAATACAGATGTTGAGGTAGTCGATCTGTTCCTCGAGCACGCGGATCTCCTCTTCGTCAAGCTCGAAAGCATGTGCCATAGGAGTCTGCTCCTTGTCAGTGGCAAGATAAGAACAGAGTGTGAAGAGGTTGTGCTGTGTACGAATGATGAGGCCCTTGTTGTCGCCGTCTTTCATGTACGAAGCAAGTTTACCCAACTGTGCTGAGAGTTCATCAACTGTTCCATAAGCTTCAATACGAGGATGAGTCTTAGGTACTTTTACTCCTCCGATGAGGCTGGTCATGCCATCGTCACCGTGTCTTGTATAAATCTTTGCCATGGTAATTGTAAATTATTAATTAATTGATTATGGATTAATAGTTCAACTAAAGGTTAATCTTATAGAGTGTTTTATGTCTTTTGGGATTACAGAATGCAACTGCGATGTCTTGCATGTCGAAGAGTACTCGTGTGAGTGGACTCTGTGAGAGCAGTTCTCGGTTGGATTCGTAGTTCTCCATTACCAGTAGGCATGTGTCGCTTGCCGTTATTGCCGATGGTATGCGTCTTACCTGCTGGACATTTGCCTTTTTGCTTCCTGCTGTGAGGAAGAGTCGGCGAAGGTCGGAAGTGATGTTGCCGTAGCTTTCCTTTCCGATGATGTATATCGGACATGAGTCCTGGATGTGGTTTGCAAGGCGGAGGTAGAAACGGAGTATCTCTACCTCGCGCTTGCTTAGATGTG
>JAKSLI010000027.1 GCA_024401305.1 Bacteroidaceae bacterium
TAATGACTAATGACTAATGACTAATGACTAATGACAGCCTCTCGGATTTGAGATATAGGACGGGAAGTCATTACTCAACAGTCATTACTCAACAGTCATTACTCATTACTCAACAGCCTTTAGCCTCGCAGCTCGCTGCGAACTGCGAACTAACTGCTGTATATCTCTTCGGAAACTGCAGAGCGATGGAGATAACCAGCACCACTGCCAGCACATAGATGTAATACAGACCCGGAAGTATCTCGAGCGGACTGAGTTTCACGAGTGCTGCTGCCATAAGCATCTGTGCGCCATAAGGCAAGACGCCCTGGATTATGCACGAAGAGGTGTCCATTACGGATGCTGCGCGACGCGGATCGATGTGCAGTGTCTGCGATATCTGTCGGATAATGTCGGATGTCGTGATGAGTGTCACAGTGTTGTTCGCCGTACAGAGATTCACAAGCCAGATGAAGAGCATGAACGAGAACTCGGCACTGCGCTTTGTTGACACTCGTCTTATCATCTTCTCCACGATATAGTCGATGCCGCCAAGATGCTTTATCACGCCCATTATTCCGCTGGCAAGGAGCACCACGATGATGAGTTCGCCCATGCCGAGAATGCCTTCGCCAGCCGATTTGCACCAATCGAGGAAGCCAAGCGAACCGGTAGCTATTGCCACGATGAACGATGCTACAATGCCAAGCGAGAGCACTACCATCACATTAAGTCCACAGATGGCGGTCACTATCACAAGCAGGTAAGGCAAGATGGTGAGGACATGGATCTCCGGGATATTCTCCGCCGAACTGTAGTCCATTCCTATCACGAAATAAAGCACTGCGCAAACGATGGCTGCCGGCAATGCGATGTAGATGTTTGCCTTGAATTTATCGTTCAGTTTGCAGCCTTGCGAGGTGGTGGCGACGATAGTTGTGTCAGAGATAAACGACAGATTATCACCGAAATACGCACCGCCAACGATTATAGCCGTCATCATTCCGACAGGCATTCCGATGGATTCGCCCAGACCTGCTGCTATAGGCACCAGCGTAACGATTGTGCCAACGCTTGTTCCGACGCTCATGCTCACCAGACAAGCCGCTATGAACATGCTCACCGGCACCGCCTGACTCGGAAGAATATGCAGCAGAGCGCCCACGAGGGAGTCTATCGCTCCCATGGATTTCGCTGTTTGCGCAAATGCACCGGCAAGGACGAATATCCAGATCATCAGCATCGTCGTGGTATGCATAGCGCCTTTCGAGAAGATTTCCACCCTCTCCTCGAGCTTCTTTCCCTTTATCAGAGCCACGGAATAAGCCGCAGCGACAACAAACGCCAGCGTGATAGGCATTGCGTAGAAGTCGCCAGCAAGCAATGATGTGGCGAGATAAACGAGAAGGAATATAAGTATTGGTGTTAATGCAAGCATAATGAGTAATGGTTTTTGTTCGCTCTGCGAGCGAGGGTAATGGCTGTTGAGTAATGAGTAATGAGTAAAGACTAATGACAGCCTCTCGGATTTGAGATATAGGACGGGAAGTCATTACTCAACAGTCATTACTCATTACTCAACAGCAACTTGAGCACTTGCGAAAGTTGAATGAACCAAGTTTACGCAGTGCAAAGGTAACCATTTCTTTTCAATCACCAAAACATTTGGGCATTTTTCTATCACGCCTCAAAATAAGACACAAAGAATCATTGATACTATTTTGTCATTCCTAGGGGTGTTTTTCGTAACTCTATGGGTTACGGATAAAAACTCTGCGGGAAACGATCAAAAACTCTATGACTTTTTACCCAAAACTCATAGAGATATTGTGCAAAACTCATATAGTTTTTTCGCGCCTTCCTAACACACACATTATCAATGACTTACAAAAATCCCCTCCAGCCCATGAAAAGACGGGAGGAGAGTGATACTATTTTGTCAAAATCACCGGCTATTTTGTGTCAGAAACTATTGTTTGTCCGATGACATTCCCCGCCACGGTTTCAATTTTCTTGCCTAATTATTTGGTAGTTCGTAAATTAATTATTACTTTTGCACTATGTAAAAATACTCAATCCACTGCGTAAAATGTAAAACTATGTACAAACGTGCTGAATATCAAACAATTAAAGACCGTATAAATGAACCACGAAAGTTCATCCAGGTCGTGATGGGACCTCGTCAGGTAGGTAAATCAACCGTTGTAAAGCAAGTTTTGAAGGATATCGATTTACCTTATTTGATTTACTCTGCCGACAATGTGCCAGCAACCAACACCACATGGGTCGCCGATTGTTGGGCTGCAGCAAGGAGTTTGCTTACTAGCAAAAGCTATTCCTGCATGATTCTTGTGATAGATGAGATTCAAAAGATCAGGAACTGGAGCGAAGCTGTAAAGAAAGAATGGGATGACGACACTTTTCATGACCGAAACATAAAGGTTTTGCTTCTTGGTAGCAGTCGCGTCCTTCTTGAGCGTGGACTTTCAGAGTCTTTGGCAGGAAGGTTTGAGGAAATACGCATGAGTCATTGGCGTTATGATGAGATGCGTGATTGCTTTGGATGGTCTCTTGACCAATACGTTTATTTTGGAGGATACCCGGGAGCAGCAACTCTCATCAATGATGAAGACAGATACGAACAATACATACAGTCGGCAATCATTGATGCTACCATAAACAAAGACATCCTGATGGATACCCCAATCAGCAAACCTGCTCTCTTACGTCAGACTTTCGAGTTGGCTACAGCATATTCGGGCGAAATCCTTTCATACAACAAGATGCTTGGGCAGCTTCTTGATGCTGGCAACACGTCCACATTGGCGGGGTATCTTAATCTTCTTCATGAAAGTGGGCTTGTATGCGCACTGCAAAAATACAGCGTTGACCTGGCTCGTCGCAAAGGAAGCATACCAAAGTTCCAGGTGCATAACAATGCGTTGCGTACAGTCTTTACTCCTTTGACATTCGAACAGGCAATCCTCGACAGAAAGTCGTGGGGACGCATATTTGAATCTGCAATAGGTGCATTTCTCGTAGGTCAGGCTTTTGTCCATCGCTTTGAAGTATTCTATTGGAGAGACCGTAATGACGAGGTGGACTTTGTCCTAAAAAAGAAGAATGCCGTCATTGCCATAGAAGTGAAAAGCAACAATGAAAGCAACACAACAGGACTGAAAAGGTTCAGAAATCTGTTTAATCCACAGAAAGCAATCATAGTTGGCAACAGCGGCATCCCCGCTGAGGACTTTCTTACAATGGATGTGAGCAGATTATTTGAATGAGATTACATAATGTGTATAGAACGAGCTAAAATCCCCGAAGAGAACTTTATCTTCTAAACCATATCAAGCGGCAGCCCTCTGCCGCTTTTTTATTTCCACGTCCGAAAACATCTGGCGTGTTTTCAATTTTCTTACCGAATTGTTTGGTAGTTTGGAAATTAATCATTACTTTTGCAGATGTTAAAGTATATATAGCAATGCTAAGGAATAGTAACATAACACAGATTCTCTGCGAATTCTTCAAGGACAAACCTGTAGATAAGGTTTGGATTTTCGGTAGTTTTTCTCGTGGGGAAGAGCGTGACGACAGTGACATTGATATCATTGTCGCAATAACTCCTAATGCCAAGTTCTCTCTCATAGACCATTCAAGATGGATTTATCAACTTGAAGACCTGTTGTCCAGACGTGTAGATTTGGTAAAAGATGGTACTCTTCTACCATTTGCAGAAGAAAGTGCAAATCATGATAAAATATTAATTTATGAGAGAGCCGCTTAAAGATACGATTAGATTACAGCACATTCTTGAAGCTATCAGTAATATAGAAAATGCTTCCAAAGATTTGACAATGCTAGATTTGACAAGTAATGTCATACTTCGCCATGGTCTTACATGGAATATTATGGTCATTGGTGAAGCGGCAAATAAACTTACGAAAGAATTCTGTGCGACACATCCAGAAACAGACTGGAGGGCTATAACCGGAATGAGAAACGTATTGGTTCACGACTATTACCAGATTAACGAATCAGAACTCTTTTCTGTGATAATTGATGACATACCGCCTCTCAAAAGTCAAATAGAATTGTACTTAAAAGAAACGATAGGGCAAGAGAAATAAAATGAACTAATTCAGCTCTTTAACTACAATAAATAGCGCAAACTTCAAATTCTCCTATTATGAAGTTTGCGCTTTTTTATTTCCATGTCCGAAAACATCTGGCGTGTTTTCGTTTTTCTTGCCGAATTGTTTGGCAGATTGGAATTTATTTTTTACTTTTGCAGCGTCATATCAAAAACATTTCTTCTATGAACGAGCAAGTGACAAATACTATATGCAACTACTTCAAGTCAAAGCCTGTGCAGAAAGCATGGGTGTTTGGCTCGTTTGCACGTGGTGAGGAACGTCCTGATAGTGATATTGACATTCTTATACAGTTTACGCCAGATGCAAAAATGGGCTTTGCATTCTTCGGAATGATTTGTGATTTGGAGGAAAAGTTAGCTCGCAACGTGGATCTTGTTGTAGAAGGAAGCTTGCTCCCTTTTGCAAGAGAATCTGCCAACAAAGATAAGGTTTTAGTCTATGAGAGAGCCAATTAGAGATAAAGGAAGATTAGAGCACATACTTGAGGCTATCGCCAAGATTCAAGAATACACCAAGGGGGTTCTGACAAAGGAAGAACTGGAGAATGACCCTATGCGAAAACATGCCACAATCTATAATGTCCAGATTATAGGTGAAGCAATATATAAACTATCACCTGAGTTTAAGGCAAATCATCCAAATACTCCTTGGCGTATGATAGAGAAATCTCGTCACATTCTTGTCCATGATTATTACCAAGTAGAAATGTCTATTCTGTGGAGCATTATCACAGAGGATATATCTCCCTTGAAGACACAAGTACTTGAATATATAAAAGAACTATAACGTCATTTTATAAACAAAAAAGCGGCAGAGGTCTCTGCCGCTTTTTTATTTTCAATTTTCTTGCCGAATTATTTGGTAGTTTGGAAATTAATCATTACTTTTGCAGCGTCCTTTGCCATGTTTGGGATGTTAACGGCAATGCCGAGGCACCTCAGGTGGGAGGGCGTTCCTGAACTCTTTCGGGAGTTTATGGGAACAAGACATAATGACAAAAGAGCGTAACTACGCTTGGGCTTGACTATTTGAAAACTTCGCAAACTTTCAATGATATCGTCAAGAACCATGCAATGGTGACGTCCTTTCGGATTGATTATATCCGAACGATTCTTTGGCTGTTGACTAATCACCTTTGACTATATTATATCCATAGGTCAAAGTCTTAGTCATGGTCAGAGATGTATTTCGTATAATCATATCAGGTGGGGCTTCGGCATTGCTCGTTCGGCGATATCGGGTAATGCGAAGACCTTCAAATAGTGGAACGGGCAGACGGGTTCCACTTTTTTGTTTTTATGATGGTTACGATTGTTTAATTTCATAAAAACTATAAAATATGAAAAGATTATTAACTTTATTGGCGTTTGTGGCCATGTCTATTACCACCTTTGCATACGATGCGTATGTTGGTGGTCTTTATTACAATCTAAAATCCACCACAAAAGAAGCTACGGTTACCTACAAGATATCAGGCACAGGTAGTTATTCTGGCTCAATTATTGTCCCTGAGAAGGTTACTTATAATGGCGTAGAATACAACGTGACAACCATTGGAGGCGATGCTTTTTCTCGTTGTTCTGGTCTCACGTCTGTGACTATTCCTAACAGCGTGACGAGCATAGAAATGTATGCTTTCTATTATACTCCAAGTCTTGAATCCGTGATTCTTGGAAACAGCGTGACGAGCATTGGATCATCTGCTTTCTCTGGTTGCTCCAGTCTCACATCCGTAACCATCCCGAACAGCGTGACGAGCATTGGAAGTTATGCTTTCAATGATTGCACCAGCCTTACCTCCGTAACCATTCCGAACAGCGTGACGAGCATTGGAAGTTCTGCTTTCAGGGGTTGCTCAAATGTAAAGGAACTTATTTATGCTGATGGATGTACAACGGCATTAAATACGGGTCTTACCAAGATTGAAAAAATTGTTATTCCTAACAGCGTGACGAGCATTGCAGATTACGCTTTCTCACAATGTTATGACATAAAAGATGTGATTGTGGGGTGGAAAACGCCGTTAGAAATAAGTAGTAATGTGTTCAGCTACATCAATGCAACGCTCCATGTACCTGCGGGCACAAAAGAAGCATACGTGAATGCAGATGTTTGGAAAAAATTCAAGATAGTAGATGATGCAAAATTTATAATAACCATCACCCTCGGCGCTAGCGACTATTCTACTTATTGCGCCACCGCTGACCTCGACTTCTCTGAAGTTGAAGGCTTGAAGGCGTATATTGCTTCTGGCTTCATCCCAACAACAGGTGAGTTGACAATCACCCGAATGGATAATATTCCTGCTCGTGAAGGATTCCTCTTGAAGGGTACTGCCGGCGAGAGTTATGAAGTGCCAGTGGCAAGCAACACAAATGTCGTGGCTAACCTGATGAAGGGCACTACTTCTGCTTTGACTCTCAGCCCTACTGATGGCGATTGTACTAACTATGTTCTCACAAAGAACAGTGCGGGCGAGATGGGCTTCTACCGCTTCTCAGGTCCTGTATCCGTACCTGCAAACAAGGCGTGGTTGCAGATTCCTACAAGTGCTGTTAAGAATGTGAAGGGATTCCGTATCGTGGAAGAGGATGGCGAAGTGACAGGCATCACAAATGTAGAGAAGAACGCTGCCGACAGCAACGCTCTCTATGACCTTCAGGGCCGCCGAATTAGCAACGCTTCAGCACGCGGAATCTATATCCAGAATGGTAAAAAGATAATGAAGTAACAGACCCGCCCCGTCCCTCCCTGTGAGGGAGGGGGCATAAACCAAGAACAACTATGAAAAAAGAATATAAAAGTCCAACAGCAAAAGTGTTGGAAACCCAGATGGAAAATATCCTTGCAGGAAGTCTTCTGAGCGACAAAGAAACTCAGACGATAAAAATCGAAAACGAATTTCTTGACGGAAACGATATTGAAGTGTATTAACTTGAGTACAGGAGACTGATCGCGGTACCAGTTGTGAGGGTAAACGGAACTTTTCTATAAAACAAGCGTGTAAACGATTGATTTAGAGTTTTTATCTTTAACGCGAATAACCGGGAAATTTACGAGCATTTACGTTCGTCGAAAGCATAAATGTTTTGGGACTGATATACTCTGTTGTCCATCATTCCCTTGTATCTTGTTTCTTGAAATTTTGCAATAAAAAATTCGTACAACTTTCCATCTTTCCGCAGAGACTGTGTAAGTTGTTGTGATACAGCGGTTTGCATTTGCGGATACTTGGCAGAACTATCCGCAAACTATCCGCAAACTATCCGCAATTTTCCGCTTACGGGTGTATCTTCTTGCTGAATAGAGCGGACAGGATACAGGTTATGTGTCATAGATTGGCATATCGCTCAATGCTTACGACAGAAGAAATGGAAAAATGGGCGAAGGACGAAGGCGTGAGACGGAAGTTGGAAGAGCATGCCAGAGTGAACAAGCTAGGTAGATATGACCGCGATTGGTGGCGTGTGAACTACGATTGCAAAACGCCTGTGCCATACACAATGACTCAAGCTTTCCTTCAGCAAAAAGAAAGGCTGCTGAAGGAATGCGAAGAGAAAGAAGCCGTACTTGTCTCGCCTGCCATAAGTGCCGGAGAGAAGGAAATTTTTTACGAGGCTTTGGACAGGGGCTATCCTTGCATAAAGCTTCAAAGGACTGGCATCCCGAAGGGCGGACATCCAGTTAATAAGGACAGAGAATACTGCGGCAAGGGGCTTCTGCTGGTTTTGGGAGCATGGGAGATTATACCCCATCAGATAACTGATGGGAATAGTCCTGATACGACTGATGAAAATAGTCTGTATAGCGACTTCCACAATCTGAACGGAATGGCAGCAGGCATCTGTGGGAAACTGGGTGCACTTTCAATTACAAAGGATTCATTAAACTAACTTTGACTTCGTCTAAATTTTTACGCTCCAGTAGATGCTCAGGCGCAAGCGGAATCCTAACGCTCGGAACCGAAGGTCGGCGGTCCGAAGGAGAAAGCCAAATAAAAATGAAAGTTTTCGGACTTTCATTTTGTATTTCGCTCGCTTATTCGTAATTTTGACTTCGTCTAAGGTACTCACGCTCGGAAAAATCCAAATAAATTTGGTTTTTCGCTCGCTTAATCGTACCTTTGCACGCGTATTTTGTATGGAAACTTCATCCAAAATCGAAAAAGTACAAGATAACTGCGCGGCTGCCAATGTGACAGACGGCGGCGAAGCTGTGGAGAAATGTTGGTATGCTGCGTGCGTGAGAATGAACTGCGAGAGGAGGGTTTCTTCGCAGATTGAAGCCCTCGGCATTGAGACTTACGTGCCTCAGCAGACGCAGGTAAGGCAATGGAGCGACAGGAAAAAGAAGGTGAAGGTGGTGGTGATACCGCTCATCGTGTTCGTTCGTTGCACGGACGGCGAGGCAAAACAAGTGGAAATGCTCGGCAGCGTAAACCGATTGATGCGTGCTCCCGGCAAGAAAACGCCAGCTGCCATACCCGACAAACAGATCGATACGCTGAGAATGCTGCTGGATCAGGACAAGGTGCCTGTGGAATTCAGCGTGCAGAAGATCAGGAAGGGCGATAGGGTAAAGGTGGTGCGCGGTTTCCTCGAAGGCGTGGAAGGCGTGGTGGTGCAAGTGGAAAACTCTGAAAGCCTTGCTATCGAGATTGGCATGATAGGCTATGCTATGGTGAAAATAGACAAGGTGGATGTGAGGGTTATTGAGTATTGAGTAATGAGTATTGAGTAATGAGTATTGAGTAATGAGTAATAACAGCATAACATCAAACAAGCTAATACGCAACGTAATCATAGCAGTGGACTTCTTGCTGCTGTGGATTATGCTCTCGCTGTACATTAGATACGGTATGTACGCTGTGGACATTCCTTACATGTTCATGACTATGGGTACTGCGGCAATGGTGTTTGCGGAGTTTATGGTGCCGCCTACCGTGCACAGCCATTATCTGAGCTTGGACAAGGTGATGCAGCGAACGCTCTCGTTCCTCTTTACCTTTGCCATAACATTCTACCTATTCAACTCAATCCATAGATGGATAGCAGAGGAGGTAACGGCGGGAAAGAGCGTCGGCATGGCTGCTGTCTGGGTTTCGGCGGTCATCGTTCTGGCGCGTTTCATTGAGTTCTTTGCCATAAGATTGGGGCGTGCAAAGGGACGAAACTCGCGTTCACTGGCTTTTGTCGGTGATGCCGAGGGCATAGAAAACATTCTGGAAGAGATAGACTGCAATGCGGTGCAAGGCTTGCGACTCGTGGGCTATTATGCTGATAGCGAAACCGATGAGCTCTCTCTGCGAATGGACTACCGCGGCAACTACGAGCAGTTGAAGGAAGACATCGCAAGCGGACAACGCCTTGCTGACGATATTTACTGCACATTGCCATCTGCTGACGCAGAACTGATAACCCGACTGATGGCATATAGCATGGAGCAAGTTACCAGATTCTATTATTTGCCATCCTTCATGCGTGAGTTCGGAAGTATGCTTCAGCCACAGACGGTGGGCAATCAGGTGGTGTTTACCAATTTCTCCGAACCGCTTATGAGTCCAAGCAACCGACTGATAAAGCGCAGCTTCGATGTCGTGGTAAGCGTAATCATACTCGTTTGCCTGTTGCCTTTCCTTCCGATAATAGCATTGATCATCAAGATGCAGAGCCCTGGTCCGGTGTTCTTCAAGCAGAAGCGCACGGGTGCCGATGGCAAGGACTTCCTGATGTATAAGTTCCGTTCGATGCATGTGAACAGGGATTCCGACAAACTTCAGGCGACGAAGGACGATCCCCGAAAGTTTGCTTTCGGCAACTTCATGCGCAAGACGAACATCGACGAGCTCCCGCAGTTCTTCAATGTGCTCAGAGGCGACATGTCGATAGTTGGTCCTCGCCCACACATGCTTGCCCACACTGAGGAGTACCGCAACAAGATAGGCGAATACATGCTTCGCCATTATGTGCGTCCCGGCATAACCGGTTGGGCACAAACCACAGGCTACCGAGGCGAGACTGCTGAACTCTGGCAGATGGAAGGTCGTGTGAAGCGCGACATCTGGTATATCCAGAACTGGACTTTCTGGCTCGACCTCCGCATCATCCTCAAAACTCTCTGGAACATGATTCATGGAGAGAGTGAGGCGTATTGATGTTGTTTGAGGTGGTTTGAGATGGTTTGATGTTGTTTGAGGTGGTTTGAGGTGGTTTGAGGTTGTTTGAGGTTGTTTGAGATGGTTTGATGTTGTTTGAGATGGTTTGATGTTGTTTGAGGACATTATACATAAAAGTTTTTCTGGTAGCGACCGCTCAATAAAGGCAAAGAAGAACATCTTGGGAATGTTGATACTAAAGGGTGGAAACATTCTTATAGGCCTGCTACTTGTTCCTCTAACTTTGAACTTCGTTGATAAGGAATGCTATGGTATTTGGCTAACATTGAGTTCAATGGTAGCGTGGATATCTTTCTTTGATATTGGACTGAGTAATGGTTTGCGCAATCGACTGACAGAAGCCATGGCGATGGGTGACAAGGTTCTTTGCAAGAAATATGTAAGCACGACCTACGCCATACTTGCACTCATCTTCATTCCGTTGATGGTGCTTTTGCTCGTAGTACTTCCTTTGGTTGACTGGGCGGAATTCCTGAATGTGAACAATAAACATGCGGATGGTCTATTGACTGCCTTTGCAATTATCGTTGTTTATTTTTGCCTGAATTTCATATTAAGCACAATCAATACTGTTATTCTTGCAGAACAGCGTCCTGCGGATGCCTCGCTTCAGCAATTCTGTCAGCAGCTATTGTTATTAATAGTGATATACCTATTGACCATTTTCACAGAAGGAAACTTGATAAACTTGTGTTTAGGTCTCTGTTTTGCTCCTTTAGTAATTGTTGCTGTTTTCAACCTCACGCTGTTTGCTGGTCGCTATAGATATATGCGGCCATCAATAAGTGGTGTTGATTTCAAATGTGCCCCAAACCTCCTAAAACTAGGGGTTCAGTTTTTCATCATTCAAATCGCAGCAATTATTCAGTATCAGGCTATCAACTTCATTATCCTTAAATATTATGGTGCTGCAGATGTGACGAGCTATAACATAGCATACAAATATTTTGGGGTGCTATATATGGTTTGGGGAATACTCACAACGCCCCTTTGGTCTGCTACGACAGACGCTTTGGCTCGCAAGGATTATCAGTGGGTACGCAATGCGCAGATGAAGTATCTTAAATATCTTTTGCTCTTTGTCGTAGGCGGATGTGGTATGCTTGCAATAAGTGGATGGATTTACGATCTTTGGGTGGGGTCTGATATAGCCATAGGCTTTAGCCTGTCGCTTTGGGTGCTGTTGTATAATATCGTGATGATGTTCGGCGCAATATTTGTTATGGTAATCAACGGATCCGGAGAGTTGAAGATACAGACAATAGCATCAATGATAAGTCCTGTCTTGTTCATAGGACTCTGTGCGTTGTTCATACATCTGGATTGGGGAATTCATTCAATATTGATAGCTGCAATTATAGCAAACTTCAATGGATTGATTCTTGCTCCGATGCAGTGTTACGGTATGCTAAGAAAAGTTCGGGAATGAAATTGCCAAAGTACTATAGGTTTCTATTCATTGTTTTAGGCGTAATGAGCATTGCGCCTTGGGCAATCATTCCTATGAGCAGTACAACTATAAGCTGGTTGGCAAGTGCCATTATAATCATATTCAACATCCGATACTACAGAAATGATAGGAAGAAAGAGAACTTTAGACCCTTTGACCAATGCTTATTAATAGTTTATTTTACATGGCTATTCATAAATGTGGTGCGTGGTGCTCTCTATTATACAGAAAATAACTATTGGATATGGAAGCAGTTGGTAGAAGGTACTCTGACTTTAATGTTGCCTTGCTGGATGTATGTCCTGACGGATGCTCGTAATTCGCATTTGCTTTTAAGGAAATGGATGAAGTGGGGATTGCTGCTATTCATACCTTTGAGTGTCATCGTGACGAGGGATTCTTGGCATTTTTATCTTGGACCAATACTGTTCCTGGGGTGTTTCTTGTTTAATCTGCCCAAGAAATGGATGCTTGTCATAGGCGGACTGATGGCAGCAATGTGCGTCATAGACTTGGGAGCTAGAACACAGGTACTGATGTCTGCTGTGGTTTTTGTCGTCGCTTTGGCGTATAGACTGAAACGAATAATTCCGATATGGCTGATGAAACTGGGCCACATTAGTTTTTATCTGATAGGAATTACTCTGCTATACCTTGGATTAAGCGGCGAATTCAATATCTTTGAGGAAGTTTTTGAAGGAAATAAAGGCAAGTATTACTCGGAAGAGAAGGTGGTTGATGACAGGATTGTAAAGGAAGACCTGGCAGACGATACGCGCACGTTTATCTACAAGGAAGTAATACGGTCGGCAGTGCTTCACGACTATGTTGTTTTTGGCAGAACGCCAGCCCGAGGAAACGATTCAAGGCAGTTTGGCGATGACTTTGCAATCGACCTGAAGACGGGTCTTTATGAACGCCATAGCAACGAACTTCTGCATACAAACGTATTTACCTGGTTAGGCTTGGTAGGCTTGGTTCTGTATAGCATGTTCTATATCAGGGCTTCTTTCCTGGCTGTATATCGTTCACGAAGTTTCGCACTGAAACTTCTCGGTTGTTTCGTTGCGTTCCATTGGTTGTATGGTTGGGTTGAGGATTTCAATAGATTCGACATAAACAACTTTACCATTTGGCTTTACATTTCCATCTGCATGTCGGAACAGTTCAGGAAAATGAGTGATAAGGAGTTCCTTGTGTGGCTGAAATCCACTCTCGGGAAAAAGCAATAATCCAAAAGCAAGGCTATGAAAGTATTATGGTTGACTAACACGCCTGGACTGTTTTACCAGAACAAGGGATCCAATGGAACCTATAATGGTGGCGGTTGGGAAGCGTCCTTGCAGCAGCTGTTTGCGGGTAGGACGGACGTAAGTCTTGCTGTTGCTTTTGAATCTGAGGTGGAAAAGGAAAAGAAAGTTGAGCAAGACGGATTCATCTACTATCCGATATATTCCAAACCAAAATCAGCATTCAATAAGTTAAAGCTTTACCATGGCGGATACAAACATGTGGATTCGGGCTTGCATATACCTAGAATAAAGGAAATCATTGAGGACTTCACCCCAGATATTATCCATATCCATGGTTTGGAAAACACTTTGGCGAACATTCTCCTGCACGACATAGCAAATGTTCCGATAGTTGTTTCTCTGCAAGGTCTGCTCTTGCCTTATTCGGAAGCGTTCTTTCCAGAAGGGGTTGATGAGCATTCGTTCCGCTTCCCACTGAGTTTGTCGGAACACATCTTCCGCAATGGCTATAGGTATGCTTATAAATCCATTCGTGTTCGGGCGGAGCATGAGATGCTTCTTTGGACGAAAGTCAAGAACGTGTTTGGCAGAACTTGTTGGGACAAGAGCATGTGTGAGCGTTATTCCTCCGGAGTTTCGTACCATTATGGCGGCGAGGTTTTGCGAGATGCCTTTTATGCCAATGCAGGTAGTCATGAAGCGAAAGAGGACATAAGGCAGATAAGGATATGCTCCACAATAAGCAATACCGTTTACAAAGGGCTGGATGTTATTCTGAAAACGGCGAAGAATCTGCAGGAGAAAGGCGTTGATTATGAGTGGAACGTAATAGGAATAGATGCTTCCTGCCGTTTGATAAAGTATTTCTCTAGGCAGTTTCATATTGATGCGAAATCTCTCAACATAAAATTTTGCGGCGTAAAGAATGCGGGAGAAATAGTGGATGTGGTGCGGTTGTCGGATGTTTTCATTCATCCTTCGCACATTGACAACAGCCCTAATTCCGTTTGTGAGGCGCAGATGATAGGCTGTCCTGTCATAGCAAACAATGTAGGCGGTTTACCATCGCTGATAGATGACGGCAAGACAGGTCTGCTTGTTCCTGCAAATTCAATTGAAGAACTCGTTTCATGCATCTGTGAATTGAAGCAAAACGCAGCATTAAGAAGGGCGATAAGTGCAAATTCTGTTGCTGTAGCATTAAAAAGACACGACAGAAACATAATTATTGAGCATCTGATACGTTCTTATAATAAGATTCAACTTTCCTGATAGGATTCAACTTTCGCAAAGATGAGCATAGCTGTATTCTTGTATAAATCCCTGCGTAAGATGTGGAATGGCATAGCTTCCGTCTTCACCACCTTGGCAACAATAGTGAAGTTCAAGGGCAATGGTGTAAGATACGGCACTTTCCATACTGTAGGCATTCCGTATGTCATGGTTTCGAGAGGAGCACAAGGCATAACGATAGGCGACGGTTTCGCAATGAACAATGGGATAAAGGGAAACCCTATAGGCTGCAACGAGAGATGCACACTGTTCGTTTCGCCTAATGCTGAGATTAGGATAGGCGATAATGTGGGCATTTCCCAAACAGCGTTAGTTGCATTGGATAGCAGCATAACCATTGGGAAAAATGTGAAGATAGGTGGCGGCACGCAACTATTGACGAGCGATTTCCATCCGCTTGATCCGGCAAAGAGGCGTTTGGCGGAAGAGTCCGCATACCGTCAGTCGGCGCCGATAGTTGTTGAAGACGATGTGTTTATTGGCACTCGTTGCATCATTCTGAAAGGAGTTACCATCGGAGCTCGCAGCATAATAGGGGCTGGCAGTGTCGTTACGAAATCAATCCCTGCAGATGAGATATGGGGAGGTAATCCCGCTCGTTTCATTAAAAGCGCGAAACAATGAAAACGATAGCCGTACTTCTTACTGTTCACAACCGAAAGGACAAGACATTGAGTTGCTTGGAGAATGTGTTCGGGCAATCAATGCCGGAAGGTTTCTGTACTGATGTATGGCTTGTTGATGACGGTTGCACGGACGGAACAGCAGAGGCTATCGGTGAAAGATTCCCACAGGTACATGTACTGAAAGGCGATGGCAATCTTTACTGGAACAGAGGCATGATACTGGCATGGCAATCTGCTGCGGAAAGTAAGGTGTACGACTACTATCTGTGGCTCAATGACGACTCGAACATCTATGGCTATTGTCTGAAAACACTTCTGGAAACATCTGCAGTATATGCAGACAAGGCTATTGTTGTAGGTTCAACATACGATACTGTTTCAAGGTCAACATTGACATACGGCGGCAGAAATGCGGCAGAAGAGCTTGTTGTTCCGAAAGGAGAAGCTGAGGAGGTTGAGATGTTCAACGGCAACATCGTACTCGTTCCCGCTTATGTATATCAGCATATCGGCACTCTCGACAACTATTTCACGCATAGCAAGGGAGACTTTGATTACGGTCTGCGTGCAAAGAAGGCTGGCATAAAGATGATCCTGGCAGGCAAGGTACTGGGAGAATGCGACAAGCATGCCAGCTTGGACGATTGGTGTAATCCTTCCGTTCCATTCTCCAAGCGCTGGAAGTTGCTGCATAAGCCAACAGGCATGCCGCCGAAAGAAACATTCCATCTGGAATCTCGCCACTACGGAATGTTCATCGCTTCCGTACATTTCATCACGATCTACATGAGATGCCTTTTCCCTGTTCTTTGGAAATTCAAGAACTTTCATGTAGTATCGCTTAACAATATCAATAATTCAACAACTAAATAACTTAATAATTCAATAACTTGATGGCTCAGGAAAAACCAAGAATTATCGAACTGAACAAGATTGGCGATCGTCGCGGAAACCTATCTATCGTAGAGGAATTCAAGCAGATACCATTTGAGATAAAGCGTACATTCTGGATATACGACGTTCCGGGAGGTGCTCAGCGTGGTGGTCATGCTTACAGGGAGTGCGAGGAATTTATCGTAGCTCTCTCAGGAAGTTTCACTTGTGTTGTCGATGCTGGCGACGGTCCGAAGGAATATCACCTGAATCGTTCTTACTACGGACTGTATGTTCCGAAAGGCTGTTGGCGCGTGATGCAAGACTTCTCTACAAATTCCGTGGCACTTGTCCTGGCTTCCACTGACTATAACGAGGACGATTACATCTGGGATTATGAGGAGTTCCGCCAATGGAAGAAGCAGAACATCGATACTGTTCCGGAAGAAAAGCACACTACCACATTCATCAGCAATGCGATGAAGAAAGCTTCAGTGTTCGATTGCTCTCTCTATGAACTGACAAAGAACGAATATCCGGAAGGCAACCTCACATATATATATAATAATGTGCATGTGCCTTTCAAGGTGAAGCGTGTGTTCTATAGTTACGACATCCCTGGTGGTGAATCGCGTGGTGCCCATGCTCATAAGAATTGCCACCAGCTTCTCATTGCTGCCAGTGGTGCCTACGAAGTGGTTCTTGACGACGGAACGAACAAACGCACGGTTACACTCAACCGTCCGTTCTGGGGACTTCATGTGCCACCAGGCGTTTGGGCAGCAGAACAAGGTTTCTCTTCTGGCGCAATATGTCTCGTACTCGCCAGCGAAGGATATGACGAGGAAGATTATATCCGTGAGTATGAGGACTATACGGAATTCGTTAATCAGCAAAAGAAGTGATCAATTTCTGCACATTATTCGATTCTTTCTACCTTGCGAAGGGACTTGCACTCTATCGCTCGCTGCAAAGTGTGTCAAGCAATTTCCATCTTTTCGTAATGGCTTTCGACGAAAAGTCGTTCCGATTCCTAAAGCAGATTGAGTGTGAGAATCTCACGGTGCAATGGCTAAATAACTTCGAGACGCCAGAACTCCTTGCCGTAAAGGCTGAAAGAACGAGAGGTGAATATTGCTGGACATGCGGTCCGTCTGTGATACACTACTTCATGACGACCTACAATCTGCCATCATTGACATACATTGATGCCGACATGATGTTCTATTCCGATCCGCAGATTCTGTTTGATGAGATAGGCGATGCCGACATCGCCGTGTCTCCGCATTTCATTGAACATGAGGCGGCGGGGAAGTTCTGTGTGCAGTTCAACTATTTCAAGAATAGTGCGGAAGGTATGCGTGCTCTTGTTTGGTGGAAAGACTGTTGCATAGAGTGGTGCTATAATAAGTATGAAGATGGGAAATATGGCGACCAAGGCTATGTAGAGCAGTTTCCGAGCCTTTTCAGCAATGTGCATATAATGGAACATCGCGGCACGGGAGTGGCTTCATGGAACATGAATAGTTACAGATTCCACACCGAAGACAATTCAATAATATATAAAGGTGTTACCTTTCCGATAGTCTTTTTCCACTATCATGGAACATCCTTGGAGGTGCATGATGATGTGCTGGTGATGTCAACAAAGGAGTTTGATGTGAAGCATGGCGAACAGTATGCAATGTATGGGAAATACTTGGCATTGCTTACTGATATTTATCGCAATGACTTGCATATTCCAGTTTCTGGCTATCGTATTGCGGAGCGAAGCTTTGTCAAGAAGATTAACTTCATGCTGAGGGCTACTTTGCGAAACAATGCTTTGGTGCGATGGCTATATTATGATGTCCTTAACCTAAGAAATTCAGGGTAGATGCCATTCAGTCTAAACGATAAGGCGTTGGTGTGCAGCATGCATGAACTTGCGGAAATACCGCAAGGCAGGGTGCTTATAAACACTATCAACCAGCATTCGTATAATGTGGCGCAGAAAGATGAACTTTTTGCTGAGGCGCTGCGTAATGGCGACTATCTCATTCCCGATGGCATGAGCATCGTCAAGGCTGCCAAGTGGCTGAAAGTCAGCACGCAACCGAGGGAGAGAATTGCGGGACGCGACTTGTTCCTCTTAGAGATGGAGAGGCTGAATGCGGCAAACAATGGCGGCAAACAGCATGAAGCCTATCGCCCGAAGGTGTTCTTCATGGGCAGTTCGGAGCAAGTATTGGCAAAGATAAAGGAGCGTGCCGCAAAAGAATATCCGAACATTGATGTAATGACTTACAGTCCGCCATACAAGCAAGAGTTCATTGATGAAGATGATCGCGCAATGATTAATGCCATCAATGCCGCAAATCCCGACCTACTTTGGATTGGAATGACCGCCCCGAAGCAGGAAAAGTGGGCGTATCAGCATTGGGAAGAGCTCAATATCCACTGCCATTGTGGAACGATAGGTGCCGTGTTTGACTTCTATGCAGGACAGAAAACAGAGGCTCCTCTTTGGTGGCAGAAGCATGGACTTGAATGGCTTTACCGCTTGAAGTCGGAACCACGCAGGATGTTCCGTCGTTATGTCATAGGCATTCCAAAGTTTTTCTATTATATTGTTAAAGAGTTTCAATGGTTTGAGATGGTTTGAGGTAGTTTGAGGTGGTTTGAGGTGGTTTGAGATGGTTTGAGGTGGTTTGAGGTAGTTTGAGATGGTTTGAGATTGTTTGAGGTGGTTTCATTCAAACAAAACCAAACAAAATCAAACAAAATCAAACGAAATCAAACAAAACCAAACAAAATCAAACAAAATCAAACAAAATCAAACAAAATCAAACAAAATCAAACGAAATCAAACAAAATCAAACTCCTAACTTAATGTTCAATCTTTACCTACTTCTTCAAATATCGCTCGGTATAAGCAGTGCAGATTCATTCCCACTGCTCGGCGAGACTGCGTGGCAAGACATAAAGGATGCTGCGGAGAAGCATGCTATTATCGGCGTTGTGTGGGGTGGAATAGAGAAACTTCCGCTTGAGAAGCAACCGCCTCGGCACATGAAACTCACATGGATGGCTGATGCTGAGATCATCAAGAAGCGCAACATGAAGATGGACAAGGCGTGCGTAAAGATTGTGCGCATCCTTGAGAAGATGGGCCTGCCGTCAGTCATTCTGAAAGGTCAGGCTATAGCGAAACTCTATCCAAACCCTTACTATCGCACATCCGGAGACATCGATGCACTCATTCTTCCGCAGTATCTCATTGCAGAATATGGCGACATCGACCATTCCGTGAAGCCTGTTCGCAAGAAAATCCAAGCTTTGGGCAAAGGCGTTATCGACAAGAAGATAGTGTATCATCACACCACATGGCGCTTCTCCGATGTGGAAATAGAGGTCCATCACCGCTCAATGCAGTTGAACAGTTTTGCGCAAAACAAGGCTTATCAGCAGTGGGCTAAGGGCATAAAGACCATACCTTGTGGCGAATACAACACCGCGGATATTGAATACAATCTCGTGTTCATGCTTGCCCATATCTATCACCACCTTCTTTTTGAGGGCGTCGGATTGAGGCAAGTGTGCGACTACGCTGTGCTTCTCCAAGCTGTTGCGAAGGAATATCCAGGGAAAGAAGAACGACAAAAGTTATTCAACCGTGTGAACGAGCAGATAGCAGCATGCAAGATGACTCGCTTCCTCACCGGATTAATGTGGATAATGCAGACTGTTTTCGCATTGCCAAGCGAGATGCTGATGGCAAAACCGGACGAAACAATAGGGCGCTTCATAATGAAAGAGATAGAGCAGGCGGGCAATTTCGGTCAGCATGACGAGCGCATTCGCCACGAACGCCTGTCGTCAGTAGTAGGAAAGTTCATCGAGCGCACCAAGCATCGCATGCGCTTCCTGCAACTTTTCCCCGAAGAAATACTCTGGGACATCCCTTTCCGCCTGTGGCATTACATTTGGAGAGTGCGTTACACATAGCAAAAATGCCCGCGCTGAATTCAGCGCGGGCATTTTGAATATTGAATATTGAGTATTGAGTAATGAGTATTGAGTATTGAGTAATGAGTAATGAAGTCCGTTCGGGACGCTGTCATCAGTCAACAGTCATTACTCATCAATCATTAGTCATTACTCATTTTTTCCAACCGTTCTCCTTCTGCTTCTGAAGCTCTTCTGCCTGCTTCTGAAGTTCGGCGAGGCGCTTTGCCATGCCGCTCATCTTCTGAGGGTTTGCCTTGCGCTCTGCCTTGCGTGCCTCGAGGTAAGCAAGGAGTTTCTCGTCGTTGGTAGTCTTGCGGAGTGTCCACATGATAGCCGCAGAGAAGAAGAGTGAGATGAAGTAGTAGAAGTTAAGACCTGAAGAGTAGTCGTTGAACATGAAGAAGAACATCAATGGCATGAGCATCATCATCCACTGCATCATCTTCATCTGCTCTGCCTGCTGACCAACCATCTGATCCTTCTGCTGACGCATTGTCATCCATGAGTAGAGGAGGTTGCCCACACAGAAGAGGATACATGTCAGCGAGAGGTGGTCGCCGATGAGCCAAAGGTTAGTACCCCACTCAATGATCGGGTCGTAAGTAGAGAGGTCGCTAATCCAAAGGAAACTCTCGCGACGAAGCTGGATGGCATTTGGCACGAAGTTGAACATGGCAACCCAGATAGGCATCTGGATGAGCATTGGCAGACAGCCCGAAAGTGGACTCACGCCGTACTCCTGATACATCTGCATCATTGCCTGCTGCTTCATCATTGCATCCTCAGGCTTGTCGTATTTCTTTGTAGCCTCATCGAGTTTTGGCTTGAGCACACGCATCTTTGCTGACGACATGTAGCTCTTCTTCACCATTGGGAACGTGATGACCTTAAGGAGCATTGTGATAAGGAGAATCACGATACCCATTGGGATGCCAAGCTTTGTGAGCCAGTCAAACACATAGACAGTGAACCAACGGTTGATGAGTCGAACGAGTGGCCATCCGAGATAGATGAGCTTGTGGAGTTCAAGGTCCTTGTCTGCTGCGAAGGCGCTCTTGTCGTTGATGTCCTTGAGAAGGAGGAAGTCGTTAGGACCGTAGTAGAACTCCATCTCCGTAGGCTGCACACCTGTTGGGTCGAAGGTTGTCTTGACGCTTGATTCGAGGTTCTTGAGATAGCCGCTACCCTTCTCGTCACAAAGGGAAGTGAACTTGCCGTCGGTGCCGAAGTCGGTCTTTGTGATCATAACGGCAGAGAAGAACTGGTTCTTGTAGGCAATCCAGTCTATCGGCTCGTCCTCATCGTCCTGTGCCTCGTCAGTCTTGTTGGCAGTCTCGTTGAGATAGTCGGTGCCGCCATCAGCATAGTGGTAAGTGAGGGTAGAGTAACGGTTCTCGAACATGAAACCCTTCTCCTGCTGGCGTACATGGTCCTTCCAGTTGATGGAGAGACGCTTGTAGTCAGGTGCAAACATACCGCTCATGTTCTCTGCCTTGAGAGAGAAGCCGAGGAGATAGTTGTCGCTGAGCTTATAGTCAAAGACAATCTTGCCTCCGCCGTTGACAGCAGCAGTGAGGGTTACTGTGGAGTCAGACTTGTTTGATGCAGCGAAGACAAGGTCGGCAGTGTTGATGTTGACCGACTTTGCAGCAAGCAGGTAAGAAAGCTGCTGGTCATTCTCGTTGAAAAGCACCACGCCGTCCTTCTCCTCCATGTTCTTGTAGCCCTTTACGACAGCCTTCTGAACAGTACCGCCCTTAGTAGAAAGCGTGAGTTCAAGGTTCTCGTTCTTGAGCACAATGTTTTCAGCCTTGGCAGTTGCAGCAGCCGAATCCTGAAGAAGTGAAGACGCCTTAGCCTCGTTCTCAGCCTTTGCAGTCTGTGCAGCCTCAGCCTTTTTCTTTGCTTCCTCGATCTTAACGGCAGCGATTGAATCCTGCGCACGCTGTGCAGCAATCTGCTCCTCAGTAGGTTTTGTGTACCAACTGAAACCGATGAGCACCAATGCTATCAGTATAAAACCGGTGATTGTATTCTTATCCATTATTTATCTATATTATATTATTTATTCAAGTTTCGCAAGCTCAACTTGAGGCTACAGAGTACAGGCTACAGAGTACAGGCTTTTGGGCTGCGCACTGTTTTCTGGTGCAAAATTTACAAGCCGCATGGCAGCCTGTAGTTTGTACTCTGTAGTTTGTAGCCTCAACATGAGCAAGTTAGAAACTTGCGAAAGTTGAATTATTTACCCACGAAATGCCCTTCGTCAGCAAGATCCAGCAGTTCTATATCGTCCTTGCTATCGCCGAATACGGAGAGGTAGTATTCCTTCTTGTCAGGATAAAGCTCCTGCAAGCGGCGCACCTTCTCCATTCCCACGCAGTTTGGCGACTTGAAGCGTCCTGACAGTTGTCCCTGATAGACATCGAGGACAGTACCGATGATCTCCACCTGCGGATATTCGTTGAGATAAGCCTTCACCCATTGCTCAGCGCTTGATGTCACGACAACCACCTTTTCGTCTTTCGCCAAAGCATCGTCTATGCGCTGCATCATCTCCGGACGCAGGATGTGCTTGTTCTTCTTTGCAGAATAATCACAGAGGGAAGCAAACTTCTCCTCCGACCATCTGTGGAAGAACCTGCCGAAGAGCTGCTCCTTCATGGCACTCTTGCTCTTCAGTCCGAGTCCGGTAAGCACGAGCGAGAACGACTCTTTCAGGAGATTAACGGCAAAGTTCTGCCAACCGCCTGCGTCAAGAAGAAGCAGGAGGAAGCTGTTGCGAGTGGTCAATGTGCCGTCAAAGTCGAAGCAAATCATTTCTTCTGTTCGCAGCTAGCTGCGAGGCTAAAAGGTAAAGGGTAAAAGCTAAAAGGTAAAGGGTAAAAGCTAAAAGGTAAAGGGTAAAAGCTAAAAGGTAAGAGGTAAGAGGTAAAAGGTAAAGGCTAAAGGCTTCCATCCGGACGGTGCCTTTAGCCTTTAGCTTTTAGCCTTTAGCCTCGCGCAAAGCGCGAACCTAAATATATTATGCCTGTTCAGGAGCAACGATCTTGCGGAACTCTTCCCAAGAAACGTTCTTCTCCTCGAGAGTTACAACTTCCTTAGCCTTGGCAACGAGTTTGTTCTCTACAGCAAACTCGATAACGTTGTTGAGCTGCTCTTCCTTCTTGAGCATCTCCTGTGCGCCCTGCTCGTAGAACTCCTCTGGGAGGTTGCTGTAACCATACTGAGCATACTGCATACGGCACATTTCCTTAGCTGTAGCGTTTACGTCTTCCTGCTCAAGCTTGATGTCGAGCTTCTGAGCGAGAACGCTCTTGATGCGGCTCCAAGTGAGTTCCTTGATAGATGGAGCGAAGTTCTCTTCGATGAACTTAGCGTCCTTATCCTTGTTGCGAGCAGCCATGAAGCGCTTGAGGATAGCCTCTGGGTAAGTGAGCTCACCAACCTTCTCCTCAAGATGCTTGCGGAGGTCAACGTGGAGCTGCTGGTCTGCTGTGAATGCGAACTGCTGTGCGAGAGATTCCTTTACCTCAGCGCGGTAGTCCTCTTCAGTCTTGATATCCTTGCCTGGGCATGCCTGTGCGAAGAAGTCCTCGTCGAGGTCTGCGTCCTGATGACGAGAGATCTCTGTGATCTGGAATGAGAAATCAGCCTCTACCTTCTCAGCCTCTTCCTTAGTGATCTTGAGGAGCGAAGCGAGGGCAGCAGTGCGATCCTGGTAAGTGTTCTTTGGGTTGAAAGTGATGATGTCACCAAGCTTGCAGCCATCGAACTTCTTAGCCTCGTCCTGGTTAGCGAAGTATGTAGGCATGAGCACAGCCTCAGCGATTGTCATACCGCCTTCGAGAGTGTTGCCTTCAGCATCAAGCTCACGGAGGTCACCGCGAAGCATGTCGTTAGCCTGGTAGTCTTCTACCTGAACCTGCTTGCCGAACTGACCGCGCTGAACGTTGATGCGCTCCTCTACCTCAGCATCTGTTGGTGCGATAACGTAGTGAGTGAGCTTGTCAGCAGCTGTGAGCTCTACGTCGAACTCAGGAGCAACGGCGATGTCGAATACGAAAGTGTATGGACCGTCCTTAGAGAGGTCAACCTGCTCAGCCTCCTCGTTTGGAAGTGGTTCGCCGAGAGCGTTGATCTTGTTCTCGTTGATGTAGTTGTTGAGAGCCTCGCTCATGAGCTTGTAAGTCTCTTCCATCTTAACAGGAGCAGCATACTGGCGCTTGATCATGCCCATAGGAGCCTGACCTGGACGGAAACCAGGGATGTTAGCACGCTTGCGATAGTCTTTGAGCACCTTCTCTACACGAGGTGTGATGTCAGCTTCTTCGATTACAAGTGTCAACTTACCGTTGATCTTGTCAGGATTTTCAAATGTAATATTCATTGTATTTTCTTTTTATGTTTATACAGAAATTGAGTTTATTGGTACATTATGCACACAATTAGGGCGCAAAATTACGCAATTATTTAATAATTAACAACTTTTGTGCCAAAATTCTACTCTCGCTTTTATCCTTTGTCATTATTTTGCACGCCATCAACGCAACATCATGGCACATTTACCCAGAAATCTGCCATTATGAATTCGCCCAAATATATTTCTTTTTTCCTGGAACAAAAAGGAAGAAAAGGGCTTTTTCGATTGCCGTCATTTACAGGAAAAGACCGTATGATAAAAAACATACATGGATTAACATTTGGGCATTTCTTTTTACATTTAGTCGCAAAAACTTGCCGATAGCGGAAAATAATTGTACTTTTGCGTCGGAAAAAAGCAAAAAAAACTTGCCGATAATGAGTTTTATATCAGTTGCAGAATATGCAAGGCGTCACGACATCAGCGAACGCACAGTCAGAAATTATTGTAATCAGGGAAAACTTGACGGAGCTTTCTTGACTGGAAAAACATGGAATATACCAGAGGATGCCGTCGTGACCAAAGGAAAACAGAAGGTAAAGGAATCCGTCCTTCTGAAGACATTGCGTGAACAAAAATCCATGCGACTCAAAGGAAGCATCTACCATAAGACTCAAATTGATCTTACGTTCAACTCCAATCACATGGAAGGCAGCAAACTGACCCATGAACAGACCCGTCTCATATTTGAGACAAACACTATCGGGGTTGAGGACAGCAGCATTCGGGTGGATGACATCATTGAAACCGTAAGCCACTTCAGATGCATAGACAGCATCATAGACCACGCAACAGACAAACTCACGGAAGCCTACATTAAGGAATTGCACAAAATATTGAAATCCGGTACTCAGGATTCCAACAAGGATTGGTTTCGCGTCGGCGATTACAAGATGCTGCCTAACGAAGTCGGAGGGCAGGACACATGTGCGCCAGAGAAGGTACACAAGGAAATGGCATCATTGCTAAAGGCATACAACAGCAAAAAACGAAAAGACCTGGACGACATTCTCGACTTCCATCAGCGCTTTGAGTCTATACACCCATTCCAAGACGGTAATGGAAGAGTCGGTAGGTTAATAATGTTTAAGGAATGCCTTGCCAATGGAATCGTGCCATTCATTATCACAGAAGAGCTCCGCCGTTTCTACTATCGTGGTCTTCAGCAATGGCAACATATACCCGAATATCTGCGAGATACTTGCCTGACAGCACAAGACAACTACAAAGACATCCTGAACTATTTTCGGATTAAATACTAACGACCTGGCCATGTCACCACGAACAATCTAGTTGACTATCAGGAAGTATGAGTTAGATTAAAATATAATTCCACAGACTATGAATAAAAATCAATATGTGTTCACAACGAGATTTGTTATGTATGCTAATTCTGAGATTATAAGAGTTATACATGAAAAAGATGGTAGTTGGCAATTCCTTGGGAAAGAAGAAAACCTTAAAGAATCTGACGCAGTAGTCATATCTTTAGGTGAAATGATGGATTTTGACAAGACTCTTAATATCGTCGAATCTTTGCCAAGGGGAAAGCAAGCATTAAGAACTTGTAAACATTCCCAATGGTATATATATGACATCAATTAGGGTGACAGATTTCAGCTAGCAATCCCAATAATCGCGGAAATGTTTGGCGATAAAGTACTAAATCATTAACTTTTATAAAGAACAACTAACAAAACGGTTAGTAACCATTTGGTTAGTAATTATTTTTTATTACCTTTGCACCGAAAAATATGAACATTTTGAGCCCCTTTATAAGGAGCGGCTATAAAGCTGGGATTAAATAAACGACATTTATGGTATTTGAAGACAACAGACCTTTTGTGTTTGGAGTAAAGGTGGAAGGCGACAACTTCACTGATAGAACAGAGGACACGAAAACTTTGCTCGCAAACTTCAACTATGGTGTGAATACGGTGCTTATATCTCCTCGACGAATGGGCAAAACCTCGTTGGTTGATAAGGTGTGTGGACTGGTTGATACAGACAAGATAAAGGTTGCACGCATTGATGCTTTTGGCCTGAGATGTGAAACGGATTTTGTAAACGCTTTTGCAACAGCCGTTGTAAAGGCTACGTCATCACGTTGGGAGGAGTGGATGGAGAATGCCAAGATATTCCTTAGCCGCTTTGTTCCAAAAATCAGTTTTGGTCAAGATCCATTGAACGATTTTTCTGTTTCGTTGGAATATAACCCGTCAAACAACACGACAGAGGACGTTCTGCAGTTGCCCGAACTCATTGCGAAGAGTAAAGGTGTCAGGATTGTAGTGTGTATAGACGAATTCCAGCAGATTGGTGAATTTGCCGATTCACTGACTTTTCAGAAAAAGCTGCGTAGTGTATGGCAGCACCACAGTCACGTAACATATTGCATGTATGGCAGCAAGAAGCACATGATGGAGCGTATCTTCCTGAATAAAAGCTATCCGTTCTATCGGTTTGGCGATATAATGTATCTGCAGAAGATTAGCGAGAAGGACTGGGTGAAGTATATCATGGAGAGATTTTCTGTTACGGGAAAATCCATATCGGAGGAATTGGCGCAAAGTATCTGCAGGTTGACAGAGTGCTATTCGTCATACGTACAGCAGTTGGCTTGGTTCGTATGGCTTAGATGTGACGGAGAGGCGACGGAGAGCGACCTTATTTTCGGCAAGAACCGACTTCTTGATTCACAAGAGGCTCTTTTTATCCAGCAGACAGAAAGCCTTTCAGATTACCAGATGAACTACCTCCACGCCATAGCAGACGGAATCCATACAGGTTTCTCGCTAAAAAGCACCTTGTCAAAGTACCGTCTTGGCACATCTGCCAACATAGTGAAACTGAAAAAAGCACTACTTGAGAAAGACTTGATTGAAGTGACAGCTCCCAAAATTGTTGATATGGCAGACCCGATACTTAAACTATGGTTGAAAGAAAGGGTCTGGAAGTAAAACTATTCTAATAAGTCTTGGGGCGCTTCTGCGTCACCTCTAAAGACGAATAATTACTACAAGGTATGAGAAATTTCTTTATTGTTATATTTTGCATCATCTGTTCTACCACATTTGCAAAGGTAGTAGCTGAGGGCGAATGTGGAAGGCATGCTACTTGGTCGGTGAATGATGAAGGAACCTTACAGATAGAAGGTAAAGGACCATTGCATCATTATTATTGGGGAGTCAAGCCTTGGGATAGATATTATGAGGATATTAAAAGGATAGTAGTGAACGAAGGTATAACAAAGGTTCACTCTCGTGCCTTTGACGGCTTACCGAACTTGGAGAGTCTAAGTCTGCCAAGCACATTAAAACACATTTCAGGTGAATGTTCAGCTTCTACAGCAGAAAAGTTCATGAATATCCATGTTCATAATGACAATCCATACTATTGCTCTGTAGATGGTGTCTTGTATAATAAGCAACGAACCACCTTAGTAATGTTCCCACCTGGCAGGGAAGGACAGTATAGGGTACTTGATGGAGTAACGGTTATTGGCAGGTATGCTTTCTGCCATTCTTTACTGGATTCAGTAATTCTACCTCAAAGTCTAAATAGGATAGAATGGTGTTCTTTTGCTAATAGTAGATTTACCCGCATCGATCTTCCCGAACAACTTAAATTTATAGATTCACATACTTTCTTTGATGCAAATGCTGCGAATATACATTTACCATCAAAGGTGAAAAACATTAAATATTGCGCATTTGCTAACTGCAAGAATCTGGAAGAGATTGTTATTGATGCCGAGTCAAACAAAATACCTAAAGAAGCATTCCTCTATTGTTCTTCCTTGAAATCAGTGAAAGTAACAGGAAGAACAAAAAAGATTTGTAAGAGTGCTTTTTATGGATGTGTGAATCTGGAATCTGTAGATTTGGGTGGTAACATGAGAAAAATATCAAAAGGAGCATTTGATAATTGCAAGAAACTAAAGTCTGTTACAATCATGTCCGAAAAGACGCGCAAACCACTTTCAAATGCTATTCAGAGAAGTGATGTCGTGATTTTGCCTACTTTGTAAATTCCCACAATACTATAGAAGGGGACAGGGGACAGGCCAGGGTCACCCCATACAAATAAAGTTATTAGGAATAAAAATTAGACGTTTCAAAGAAAACAATAAAAATTTAGGGAAAATGGATTCAAAACATCTCAAGACTAAAGCTATATACTATTGGATTAGACAATTCTACGAACAAACGTCTTATGATAGAGATAGTCGCCATTTAGATGAGTTCTCTAAGCATGATAGCAGGAGTTTATCTCGTCGATATTGGATAAACTATGCATTAGAGCTATACTCCCTTGCCAATAGTTATATTGAAAAGAAGAAATATAATATAAATGTTCAGTTATGCATATACATCAACATTGGAATGGAGAACATTGACAATATTCAAGAATGGAATAATGCATACATAAAAAAAGAGTGGACACCGCCCGAACTTTATTTATATAAGAACCCCATCGCTGAAAATTTCGTGGATCAGCCTAAACGCTCAGAGAATTTATCAAGGGTATTCCATCGAGATGTTTATTATAGTGAACTTGATAAAGAAGTCTATGGGCAAGGTTTATTCTGTTTATATATGTAAAGATGAAGTAAACCTCCGCAATAATATCTTCCACATTTAACACACATTCCACATGAGATATCAAAGAACAGAAAGCTCGTGGGGAAGGTGTAGAAAATGTGAAAATTTCTGATGATGAATAAAATAATCACAGAAATGTTTGGCTGAAAATGTTTTTTTATATAATTTTGCAATCGGAAAGTCGTACACAAGACTCTATATTTTATGTCAAAGAACGAATGCATAACCCGTTTGTCTCCCCATTTGTTTTGGGATGTTGATGTCAATTCCATTGAATTTGACAAACACAAGGCATATATAGTCCAGAGGGTTATGGAGTATGGCTTGATGGAAGATTGGAATAAACTAAAAGAGACAATCGGCATTACTGAGATTGTTGAAACATGTAAGCGATTAAGAACACTTGATCCGAAAGCACTTGCCTTCATTTCTCTAATATCTAAAACTCCACTCGAAGAATTCAGATGCTACACTACGAAACAATTGAACCAGACACCTTGGGACTTCTAAAGAAGCTTCAGGCACTTTCCATCCTCCGTAATACCCGACTTGTAGGAGGAACATCCTTGGCACTGCAATTGGGACATAGAAAGTCAGTCGATTTGGATTTGTTTGGCAACGTAGAGTGTGAACCTGAGGAATTGCTGGAGAATCTTCGTACATGTGGCAAAGTGATACAACTCAAAGCTTCTGCAAACATTAACATTTTCTTGATAGATGGAGTGAAAGTTGACATCGTCAATTACAAATACCCATGGTTGGAGGATGCTATTGTAGAAGATGACATCGTTTTGGCTCGCATTCAAGACATTGCTGCCATGAAAGTAAATGCCATTATAGGTAGAGGTACCCGTAAGGATTTTGTGGACCTTGCACATATCATGAAAAATTTCACTCTGCCTCAGGTACTTCATTTTTACTTTGAAAAATACCCTGAAGCATCAATGTTCCTGGCAGCAAAGAGCATTGCGTATTTCGGAGATGCAGATGCAGAACCAATGCCGTATATGTTCACAAAAGAGACATGGGAAGAAATCAAGGCTATAATCTCTGCTCAATTTGATGAATATGCAGATAAATTGTCATAGAGGGTGACTTATAGAAATTCTGAGATATTTCTTGCTCTTCAAGGAGGATACGTTTTCTCCTATATGAGAAAGAATGATAAATATGTATATTATAGACATAAAGAATGGGGGATATAAGTCTGTGTCAGCCCATAATAATACAAGACAATGAAGTTATTAGAAATAAAAATTAGGCGTTTTAAGGAACTTATAACAGGAATCCTTTTAAAGCAGGGAACACATTGGTATCTGGCAAAACAGAATGTAGTGGATTATGTGTTAGATGGTTTCATCTGTATAAACAGACATTTTATCATGTATGAAAACGAGATACACAAGGATACAATCTTATATAAGATATTGTCCTTAAAAAACGGGACAAAAAAAGATCCAGATATTTATAATGATTCTATTTTGAATGGTTATGACTCGTTTTTTTCTTTTTTGCAGACCAATCAAATATTGGTGGCAATATGTCTGCATAATGAAGATGCAGTATTTGTTGGGAAAATAAAGGATGTTTCGGACATGTCATTCTTATTATCATCATATGATACTGATCTTAATGAAAGTGGTACCATGAAGATACCTTTTAATAAGGTGAGATATATACAAATGCATACGGACTACCTGAATTCCATAAACTTGTTTTTGGATAATAACGACTAACTCAAAAACAGAGTCAACTTAATTCATCAATAATCATTTACGCTTTTCCTTTCATAGGAAGGAAAGTTGTCATCCACGGTGGGAAAGTTTTCCTTCCTATGCAAGGAAAGTTTTCCCGGCCTTGAAAACATGTCGGGAAAAGTTGGGTCTATGTAGGGTAAGCCCCACAGGAGCGAGATGTTCCTGTGGGGCTTATACGTTGTCATGGATTGCAGCCTTTAGCCTTTACCTTTTAGCCTTTAGCCTCGTCCGAAAGGACGAACCTAAGCATTCTTAATCTTTTCTATCTGAACCTTCAGTGAGTCGATGACCTGAAGGATGGCATCCTCGAAAGTGTCTGCAACCTTCTCGGCATAGATGCGCTTGCCTTGGTAAGGAAGTGTGATGCTTGCCTCCTTGTTCATGGCTGTCTGTGGCTTTACAATCTTGAGTTGGATGTCAACATCAGCGTCATCGCCTACGGTCTTTGCCAACTTTTCAACCTTCTTGTTGATGAACTCTTCGAGCTTCTGTGTAGCGTCGAAATGGATTGATTTGATGTTAATGTTCATGGTAACCTCCTTTTGTTTAAAGGTTTGTGTGTATGTTTATCATGCTCTTTTGCCCCTAGTAATGCTCCAATAATAACTTATTGCAAACATTTTTGGGTCCTGAGGACAAAATATCATATTTTTGTAACAATTTTTTAGATGAAAAATTATAACTTTAACTGTTGTTTTAGGTACTCACGTTCGGAAAATCTCAAATAAATTTGGAATTTCGCTCACTTAATCGTACCTTTGCAGCGGTTTCATGCTGTGCAACCTTATAACCTTACACCTTCAAAACCTAATTTATATCATGATTGAAATCTGCTGCAAAAATAGTAATAAAAAACTAAAAATTGCAAAAGGTACCTCACTTTTTGACATTTTTTCTGAAAACAAGAACGATTTCGGCATAAATGCTATCTGTGCGAAGGTAAACAACCGCGTTTGCTCGTTGTCTTACAAGGTGTTTTCTCCTAAGGACATCGAGTTCCTTGACCTTACTTCGGACAGTGCTCAGCGCACTTACGCACGTACATTATTCTTCATTCTTGCGAAGGCTGTCCATGAGCTTTATCCTCATGGACGCATAAAGATATGCAATGCTGTTGCCGGCGGTTACTATTGCGAAATAGAAAGACCCCTCCCAACCTCCCCACAAGGTGAGGGGCTTAATCCCCATACGCCATCAAATCTTGCGGGATCTGCCCTCCCCCCTGTGGGGGAGTCGGAGGTGGTCGCCGTCCTGCGCATAAAGCAAAAGATGCAGGAGATCATTGACGCAAACTACACCGTCATTCGTCATAAGATTCATACGGAGGATGCCGTTGACAGGTTCAGGAAGCTTGGCTTGGAATCTAAGGTAAAGCTTCTCCAATATACAGGAAAGATTTACACAACTGTCTATGAGATAGACGGTTACTACGACTATTACTACGGTTCGCTGCTGCCTTGCACATCAATGGCAAACCTTTTCGACCTCATCAGCTACCACGACGGTATGCTTCTTCGTGTGCCATCAAAGGAGAACAACGGCGAACTTGAGCCTTACACTGTCCAGACCAAGGTTGGCGAGACTTTCAGGGAGCACCATCGATGGAACAAGATTCTCGGCATCACAACCATCGGCGACTTCAACGAGGCTGTGGAACGCGGCTTCTCTACCGACCTTATCAACATCTCGGAAGCTCTCCAGGAGAAGAAGATCGCCAAGATTGCTGAGCAGATTGCAGAGCGAAAGGAGGTGAAGATTGTGCTTCTCGCCGGTCCTTCGTCATCTGGAAAGACATCTACTTGCAAACGCCTTAGCATTCAACTTATTACATGTGGCAAGAAACCGCTGCAGATTTCTCTCGATGACTACTTCGTTGACCGCGAGAAAACGCCAAGACAGTCTAACGGAGACTACGACTACGAGAGCATCTATTCACTGAACCTTGACCTCTTCAACCAGCATCTCAGCGAACTTCTCGAAGGCAAGGAGGTGCAGTTGCCACGCTACAACTTCATAAAAGGCAAGAGCGAAATGAGCGACAAGGTGCTGAAGATGGAAGAAGACAACGTGCTTGTCATCGAGGGAATCCATGCCCTCAATCCGATGCTTACCTCAAAGATTGACAACAAGCACATCTTCCGCCTCTATGCATCTGCCCTTACATCCATATTATTGGACGAACACAACTATATCCCTACAACTGACAACCGTCTGCTTCGCCGCATTGTTCGTGACGCAAAGACTCGTGGTTGCGACGCCCGTGAGACCATCCGCCGCTGGCCATCAGTGCGCGAAGGTGAGCACAAATGGATTTTCCCATTCCAAGAGAATGCGGACGCGGTGTTCAATTCAGCCATGCTCTTCGAGCTTGCAGTGCTCAAGAACCAGGCAGAACCGATGCTCGAGCGTGTGCCTGAGAATTGCCCTGAATACAGCGAAGCTTACCGTTTGCTGAAGTTCCTAAAATACATTCCGAAGGTGCCTGATATGCACATCCCGCCAACATCTCTCCTCCGCGAATTCCTTGGCGGCAGCTCGTTTGAGTATTAATTCATGTTATACGTATGCACGGAATTGCCTTGTGCTGTAGGCAGATAGTTTATTCCCCACCAACACATCTGCAGACAGCAGAAGGAGATGATGAGAACCCATGAAGCAAGGGCATGCTTGGCAGGCTGGGCGTGGCGGATATGGATGTAGCTCAGGAACAGGAGCCAAGTGGCTGCAGCCCATGTTTCCTTTGGATCCCACGACCAGTAGTGTCCCCATGCCTCCTTGGCCCATAGCGCTCCGAAAAGCATGCCGATGGTCATGAATGCAAGTCCTGTGTTCACGAGGTTGTCAATAAGCAGGAAGCGTTCGCGCGATTGTCCAGAAGGCTTCACCAACTGTGCTACCGCCACGAGTGTTGCTGCGCCGAGAATGGCGTAGCAGAACATGTATATTATCACATGCGGAGCAAACCATGGCGACTGAAGTGCCGGCATGAGCGTCTTGCTGTGTATTTCGGGTTTGAAGATGTTTATGCAGATGAACACCAGCGCAAGCAGTGTTGAGAACGAGAGAATCCACTTGTAATGCCAGCGCAGATAAACGATTATTCCGGCAAGCGGCAGGAAAGCGCTGTACCAAAGGCGCGTCTCGCCCATGGTACGCAGCGGCGGTCGCTCAAGGCTTATCCACATTCCTGCAATGAAAGAGAAGAAAACTAGCAGGCCGCCTATAGTGAACAGTGTAGAAAGCGTACGGCGGTCGCGCCATGCGCAATAGGCTCCTGCCATCCATAGCAGTACGGACGGCAAGGCAAAATAGATGAAATGTGACCAGGTTGGCATGAGGGAGGGGGAATGAGGTTTTTAGGTTATGAGGTTGTAAGGTTATGAGGGGCTATGACTTGCGCGGTGAATAGACAAACATCCAGACGGCACCTACCAGCAGCATGTATATTCCGATGTATACCCACGGCAGCCAAGGGTCACGCACCAGTTCAAGCACCGAAACATCGCTCCAGCGGCCTTTCGTTTCGTCGTAGCTCAACTGATATATCTTCCATCCTTCCACCTCCAGGGGCTTGTTCACTTCTATCTCAACGTCCTTAAGTTGCTGCCCTTTTTCGGTATATACGTTGACATTTGAGGTGAAACGCTTTGGCTCGCACTCAGGCATTACCAGCGATGTTTCCTTGTCGATGCGTAGGGGGCGGTAAGGGAACATGTAGGAACCGTTGCTCACCCATTGCGCAGGCTTTCCGTCAATGCTGACAAGTGCGGCAGTAGTAGCACCTGAATATGACCATGGAACATAGTTCACTGTATCAGTGCCAATGAACTGCGCACAGTATTGATACATCTTCTCCACGCGAATCTTATGTCCCAGCAGTTCTCCGCTCGCCACGGAATCCTCCACGACAAACGATTCCGGCTTACTCATAGGCAGCACCTTTCCTGTCTCGTTGCTTATCACCACGAGTTTTGGCGGATACTCTTCAATGGCGAAATGGTTCAGCTGTATGGCAACATCCAGTTCGACGACCTTACCTTCCATCTCGCTAGTCTCCTCCACGGCACGCCATTCAGGTTGCTCCTTCTGCACTGTCATCTTCAGCTTTTGCATATCGGCACTACCCAGCGTAGCGCAAACTATGGCGATGAACAATCCCAGATGATTCAAGAGGAACGGAATCTCGCGCATAACTGTCTTGCCATTCCAGCCATTACGTCCAAACAATTTATGCAGATGTTGCAGGGAAGTAAGTCCCAGGATGGCGGTGAGCCAAAAGTAAATTATCACGAAAGGCCATGCAGATAGCGTATTGCGATCGCATGTTATGCCATAAACCACCGTGGCCAGTCCAGCTATTGCTATCGCAGGAATGGCTGCATGATAGGTCATTGCCCAACGCACAGCATACAGTTTGCCGCGCAATATGTATGCCGCCACAAGCACAGCGACATATATTGCAAGGAACAGCACATTGACAGGTGCCGCAAAAAGGTCCCAATTGATAGGTCCGATGCTATACTGCAGCATTGTTCCTACCAATCCCAGTCCGAGGCACACCGCCGTTCCTTCTTTATATTTCCAAGGTTTTGTCCACACGAGGCGTTGTATTTATTTTAATTAACGTAATATTCCTTCCAATGTTGTTGAGAAACAGAAGTTTTTCGTTTCAGCAAACAAAAAACCTCCTGCCAGTCTTACGACCAACAGGAGGCGTAATTATATTGAAAAGAAAGTTTACAAGCTCTTCATCTTGCCCTTGCTCATGGCATCTTTCACCCACTGTGGCTGTATGTTCTTCATGAACTCAGCCTTCTTGGCTTCCTTGTCTGCCATGTCAAGTCCGATATATTTCTGTGCCTTCGCCTTTGTTGTTATGTCAGGCATTGGCACTTCGCCGTTAAAGCCATGCTTTGCAAGCACCTTTGCATTCTCCAATCGAGCTTGCTGGGCGTAGTATAGACCGTTTGAAAGGATGCGGGTTATCTCCTGAGGCGCATGGAAAGCAGCACCGTGTGAAGCCACTGCGAAATCCCAACGCCACTGGCCCTTGCGTATAGCGTTGAGCACAGCCTTCATCTCAGCCTCCGTAGCGCCCTTTTCCCATGCAAACTTAGCCTCTATGTGAGCCTTTGCAAGCTCTGCTTCGAGGAGGTTGCGTATCTCGTTGCACTTGCGCTGGCGCTCATAGACATTCTCTCGCAATGTCTCTTCCGACTCGCGGTGGCAAGTGAGGCAAGTGCGATCCATCTTTGCGAGAGGCGACTGTATCTGATGGTCAGAATACTTCACACCGCCATCTGCAGTATAAGGCATGTGGCAGTCGGCACAAGAAACGCCACGCTGACCGTGAATGCCCATGCGAGTTGTCTCATAGCCAGGGTGCTGAGCCTTGAGGATAGGAGTCTTTGAGAGCGCATGGATATAGTCGTAATAGCCAGTCTCATCATAGTATTCCTCTATGTTCTCCACCGTCAGACCCTTATCCCATGGGAATGTAAGGTACTGGTCTTTCTCAGGAGTGCTTTCATCGTCCTTGAAATAATATTCCACATGACACTGTGCACAAACCAAGGTACGCATTTCCTGATGTGTAGCCTTTGTGACATCCTTTCCCTGACGGGCAAAAGCCTCTATTAATGCAGGTCGAGATATGCGCAGTTCCATTGTCTTTGGATCGTGGCAATCAGAGCAGCCTATAGGGTTCACAATTTCGTTTCCCCACATAGCCCAGTTTGCCTTGTAGTATTCTCCCACGCCTTTCTCTGCCATCACTCTTGGCACGTCTGGCGACTTGCATGTCCAGCATGTTCCTGGCTGGTTAGAGCCGTCGGTTGTAGATGTAGGAGCACCTGTACGCAGGGTTCTTGTCATGTCTTCTATAGCATGCATGTGTCCACGTGGAGTGGTGTAATCCCAAGAAAAGGCATAGCCTGCCCAGAGGATCACCATGTTAGGACGCTGCTCAAGCACATCCACAGCCTCACTGCTGTTGAACTCCGATGTGAATGTTGTGTCTTTTGTCATCTCCCATGTTTGGTACTCTCGTGGGAAATCAACGGCAAACGAGTCGTTGCGAGCCACGATGGAATCAGTCATCGGACACTGACGGTTGTTGAAGATGGAAGCCACCTCAGCACGACGTTCCATGAGCGCTGAAGCAAGTAGTCCGAGCACGAACACTGCTACCATGCAAACGGCAAACAGGCACCAGCCCTGCCATTTCTTAAGTTTCTTCTCTGCCATATATGTGAAGTTGTTTTTATTTATATTCTATTCATGAACACTTTAGTTGCCCATCATCTTCTGTATCCATTCAGGAACAGTCGATTTCGGCATTGGCACGATATTGCTTGGAGTCCGTGCCAGGGAGTTTGTTCCGCCGTGAGGCACCTGTCGATGGCAGTCCCAGCATTTCTTGCCTTCTCCCACCTGCGTCATCATATAGTCAACCTTGCCGGTGTTTACCATGGTGGTATTCAGTTCTGTATGACAGCGTATGCAGTTGTTCATCACCACTTGCGATCCCTCATCGCCTATCTTCGGCGACATTCTCTCCTGCTTGGCAAGAAACAGGGCTACATGCTTCATGCCGTCCATACCCTTGAAAGCATATTTGCGAGCAATGTTCTCATGTGGTACATGGCAATCGTTACAAGTAGCATTCCGCGAATGACTTGAATGCATCCACGTAGCATAGTATGGCGACATGATGTGGCAGTTCACACATGCCGACGAGTCTTCTCCCAGGTACGTATGTGCCCTTAGCAGGTAAGCGAACAATGCGCCGCCGCCCACCAGTATGCCACATACGGCTACGAGCATCACCTTATGAGCATAGGATAGACGAGAAATAAATGGTATCTTCAAAATTATGTTCTTTATTTTTAGGTGATAGTTCTTAAAAATGCACCTTTTTTTTGTTTCTTTTGCAAAATTATACTATTTTTGCAGAACAAAAGGAGTCCAGACAACATAAAAACATAGGGTCCAGATGAGCAACATAACATTCCATTTCAATAGCATATCCATTGATAACCAGTCAGTTCCGCTATATCGCCTAGTGGAGAACATGGTGCAGAAAGAAATATCTGCCGGTACACTCAAACCCGGCGCAATGCTTCCTTCAAGCAGGGAAATGGCGGAACAGTTGGGGGTAAGTAGAAAAACGGTGGTCAAAGCCATGGAAGCACTCATCCTCAAAGGCAGACTGGTGTCGAAGAATCGTGTAGGAGTCTTTGTGCCGGAATCCACATTCGCTGATACGGATGCCCCTCACACCTCGCAGAAGATAATCGTCAACGATGGCTTCCCGGACACAACGCTCATTCCGTTCAAGGAGTTCTCCCGCACCTACAGGCAGATATTCAACCGCATGGCACAGTGGCAGATGCTGGGCTACAACGATCCTAAAGGCTACCCAAAGTTCCGCCAGACCATCTCGAATGTTATGGCGCAGCAGCGAGGATTGTCTGTTGAGAAGGACAACATCTGCGTTGTTCGTGGTTCCCAGATGGCACTTTACATCGTGGCTCATGCCGTCTTCTCTCCAGGCGACAATATTGCCATGGAGGAACCAGGCTACCACAACGCCTACAAAGCCTTTCGCGAAGCAGGGCTTTCCGTACATGGCATTCCCGTGGATAAGGATGGCATAGATGTTGACAAGCTCGAGCATCTATGTCGCACCGTCAGTTTGAATGCCGTTTACGTCACCCCGCGCCATCAGTACCCTACCACGGTTACTCTTTCCATGCCACGCCGCCAGAAACTTCGTGAGCTCTCCCTCAAATACGGGTTCTTCGTCATTGAGGACGATTTCGGCGGCGACTACAACTTCTCATCTCGCCATCTGCTGCCACTGTCGGCAATGATGCCGACATCACATTATATGTATATCAGCACCTTCAGCAAGGTCTTTGCCCCTGGCACCCGCGTAGGTTTTGTGTGTGCTTCACCGGAAGTGATGCAGCGTATAGCAGAATACCGTTCGCTCATCGACATCCAGGGCGACAGTATTGCCGAACGCGCGCTCTATGACCTCTACGAGAACGGTGTCCTTGCACGTCATGTGAGGCGCTCGTGCATTATTTACAAAGAGCGAATGAAAAACGCCACTCGCATGATACGTCACATCTTGGGCAATAGCGTAGAATACAAGCAACCACATGGAGGACTCGCCATATGGATAGGCATACACACCCAACACACCGTAACGCAGCTTCAGAAACATTTCTCCGACAATGGCATCAGCATCGCCGTCCATCAACTCGCCGACGGCACAAAAGGTGTGCGCATAGGCTACGCCGCCATGAAGGAGAACGACCTCACATCCGTGCTCGAGTGCATAAAGGCGCTGCCACCCGATAATTGTTGATTGTTAATTTATTAACTGATAATCCGCAAATTCGCAATCGTAATTCGTAATTCATGATTATTATGTGTAATTTTGCGCCGTATAAATTGTAAATTGGACTCCGAGCTTGCTCGCCTGAGCACCTACGGAGCGCAAGAAATCTGTAGTAAATGAGCAAAGAATACGAAATAATGGCACCTGTCGGCTCGCGAGAAAGTCTTGCGGCTGCCATTCAGGCTGGTGCCGATTCCATCTATTTTGGCATTGAGCATCTGAACATGCGCTCGCATTCGGCATCGGTTTTCACCATCGATGACCTGCGAGACATTGCCGCCCAATGCAACGAAAAGGACATAAAGACATACCTCACCGTGAACACAATAATCTACGGCGAGGATATTCCGCTGATGCATAAGATTGTGGACGCTGCGAAGGAAGCGCAGATTTCCGCCATCATTGCGAGCGATGTTGCCGTGATGAGCTATTGCAACAAGATCGGTCAGGAGGTACATCTCTCCACACAGCTCAACATTTCCAACATCGAGGCACTGCGTTTCTATGCGCAATTCGCTGATGTTGTGGTACTTGCACGCGAACTTAACATGGACCAGGTGGCAGAGATATACAAGCAGGCGAAGGCAGAAAACATCTGCGGACCTTCGGGTCAGCCTATCCGCATCGAGATGTTCTGCCACGGAGCTCTGTGCATGGCTATCAGCGGAAAGTGCTATCTCTCGCTCCAGAACACTGGCAAGAGTGCCAATCGTGGTGCATGTATGCAGATTTGCCGTCGTCGCTACATCGTAACAGACGCAGAAACAGGCAACGAACTCGAGGTGGATAACAAGTACATCATGAGTCCTAAGGACCTGAAAACCATCCGTTTCATCGACCGCATGATGGAATCTGGCGTGCGAGTTTTCAAGATAGAAGGCCGCGCTCGTTCTGCGGAATATGTCTATACCGTGGTGCAATGCTACAAGGAAGCTATCCAAAGCGTGCTCAATGGCACATTCACTAACGAGAAGAAGGACGAATGGGACAAGCGCCTTGCTACAGTCTTCAACCGCGGCTTCTGGGACGGCTACTACCAAGGACAGACTCTCGGCGAGTGGAACCAGAACTATGGTTCTGCGGCAACTGAGAAGAAAGTCTATGTAGGCAAGGGCATGAAGTACTTCAGCAACATCGGTGTGGCAGAGTTCAAGGTGGAAGCTGCCGAACTGAACAAGGGCGACAAGATACTCATCACTGGTCCAACAACAGGCGTTATCTATCTCACTGCCGACGAAATCCGCTACGACCTCAAGCCTGTTGACAAGGCAACCAAAGGCCAGCGCATATCAATCGCCGTGCCGGAGAAGGTGCGCCCAAGCGACAAATTGTATAAATTAGTGACCCCCTAACCCCCCAAGGGGGAACTCTTAATAGCTTTAAGCGCTGAAAAAGATTTTACCATTAATTATTTAAGAATACAACATTGACTCACCCTCTAAGTCAATTAATAATTCCCCCTTGGGGGGATAGGGGGTCATATTATGCAAGATACCATCAACGAAATCATTGAAGAATTCCAGGACTTTGACGACTGGATGGACAAATATCAGCTTCTCATTGACC
>JAKSLI010000028.1 GCA_024401305.1 Bacteroidaceae bacterium
CTTGTACAACTAACTGCTTGGCTCCAATGGCTGCAGCTCTCCACGCTTACGCTCCTATCCAGTCAGGTATCATGTCAACAATCCACGCTTACACTGGCGACCAGATGATCCTCGACGGTCCTCAGCGCAAGGGTGACCTCCGCCGTTCACGCGCAGGTGCTCAGAACATCGTTCCTAACTCAACTGGTGCTGCTAAGGCTATCGGTCTCGTAATCCCAGAGCTCAACGGTAAGCTCATCGGTTCTGCTCAGCGTGTTCCAACTCCTACAGGTTCTACAACTATCCTCGTTGCTGTAGTTAAGGGTAAGGACGTAACAGTTGAGGGTATCAACGCTGCAATGAAGGCTGCTGGTACTGAATCATTCGGTTACACTGAGGATCAGATCGTTTCTTCTGACATCATCGGTATGAAGTTCGGTTCTCTCTTCGACGCAACTCAGACTATGGTTGCTAAGATCGACGAGGATACTTACCAGGTACAGGTTGTTTCTTGGTACGACAACGAGAACTCTTACACTTCTCAGATGGTTCGCACTATCAAGTACTTCGCAGAGAACGTATAATTCTCCGACTTAACTTGGTTCTAAACCATAACCACAAGCCACGCTTCTCACTACGAGTTGCGTGGCTTTTTTTGTCATGTTAATATTTATGATCAATAAATCAGACTTATTGAACTTATGTCAAAAAGTAAGTCTAATAAGTTTAATTTATTGACAAAATACTTAAATATACTATCAATGAAATCAGACTTATTGAACTTATAATTATCTGCATCAGTTTAATAAGTTTATTTTATTGATAATTTTACATTACTTAATTTTGTGATTATCAAAGATTTTGTTAATTTTGCAGTTGAAAACTAAACCTATAAACGCTATGAACCTTAAAATGACCTTATTGTCGGTGGCATTGGCTTTCACTGCATCGCTTTCCGCACAAGACAAACTTTACAAAGACGAATTTCCTATCAGTCAGGTGAAACTCCTTGACGGACCTCTAAAGCACGCACAGGATCTTAACATCAAAGTGCTGCTTCAATATGACTGTGACCGACTGCTTGCACCATATCTCAAGGAAGCTGGACTCACACCAAAGGGCAAGAGCTATCCGAACTGGGATGGACTTGACGGTCATGTTGGTGGTCATTATCTCACAGCCATGGCTCTCAACGCAGCAGCAGGCAATGCGGAATGTCAGAAGCGCATGGAATATTTCATCAGTGAACTTGAGAAGTGCGCAGAGGCAAACGCAAAGAACCATCCGGAATGGGGTAAAGGCTATGTGGGCGGTGTGCCTGGTAGCGATCGCGTGTGGTCTGCATTGAAGAAAGGCGACTTGGGACCTTATCGCGGAACTTGGGTGGCATGGTATAATGTTCATAAGATGTACGCAGGTCTCCGTGACGCATGGCTTTATTGTGGAAACGAGAAGGCTAAAGCGCTCTATATCGGCTTCTGTGATTGGGCAATTGACATCACAGCCGGTTTCTCTGATGAACTTATGGAGCAGATGCTCGGTGAGGAGCATGGCGGTATCAATGAGGTAATCGCAGATGCTTACGCTATAACAAAGGACGAAAAGTATCTCAAGGCAGCAAAGCGCTTCTCTCACAAATGGCTTCTCAATCCGATGAAGGAGCATAACGGCAAGCACCTGGACCTGATTCACGCAAACACTCAGGTGCCAAAGGTTGTCGGCTTTGCACGTGTAGCAAAGCTCTCTGGCGATCAGAACTATCTCGAGGCAAGCCGCTTCTTCTGGGACGAGGTTGTTAATCGTCGCAGTCTTTCCGTAGGTGGTAACAGCCGTCGTGAGCACTTCCCAAGCAAGGAAGCTTGCATCGACTGGACACAGGACATCGACGGTCTTGAGTCATGCAACACAAACAATATGCTCAAGCTCACGGAGATTCTCTATAGCATGAATCATGACAACGCATTATACGCAGATTTCTTTGAGCGTGCTACATTCAATCATATCCTTTCTACTCAGCATCCTGAGCATGGTGGCTATGTTTATTTCACATCGGCTCGCCCTCGCCACTATCGCAACTATTCAGTGCCAAACGAGGCTATGTGGTGTTGTGTCGGCACAGGTATGGAGAACCATGGCAAGTATGGTCAGTTTATCTATACTCACAACGACGACAAGATGCTCAGCGTAAATCTTTATGCAGCTTCAGAACTCAACTGGAAGGAAACAGGCTTGCAACTTCGTCAGGAAACGCAGTTCCCTTACGGCGAATCAAGCAAGATCACTATCACAAAGAGCAAGAAGAAGGCTTTCGTTATGCGCTTCCGCTATCCATCTTGGGTACGTAAGGGCGAGTTTGTTGTCAAGATAAACGGCAAGGTTTGGACAACGGGAACCGAGAAGCCTGGCACATACGTTGATATTACGAAGAAATGGAAGAAGGGCGATGTCATTGAAATTGATTTCCCTATGCACGCAAGCATCGAGCACATGCCAAATGTTCCGCAGTATGTCAGCATAATGTACGGTCCAATCGTTCTTGGTATGAAGACTGGCACAGAGGATCTCCATCATCTCCTTGCCGACGACAGCCGCTTTGGACAGCTTGCATCTGGCAAGAAACTTCCTGTTGACAAGGCACCATATCTCATTGCAAACAAGGTGGAGGACATTGCAAACGACCTCGTTCCTGTACCTGGTCATCCGCTTCATTTCACTCTCAAGACTCGCATGGAGAACAAGGAGTCAATCGCTTCACAGCCATCATTCAGTGGTCAGCCTGAACTCCAGCCATTCTTTGAAATCCACGACTCTCGCTATATGCTCTATTGGCTTGCACTCAGCAGCGATGGTTACAAGGAATACATCGACAATCTTGCAAAGGCAGAGCAGGAGCGTCTTGCCCTTGAAGCACGCACAGTGGATAAGGTTCAGCCAGGCGAACAGCAGCCAGAAAGCGACCACTTCATGGAGATTGACGGTCAGTCAAACAAGGGCTATACAAACGATGTTCCTTTCCGTGACGCTCGTAACGGTGCTTCATTCAGTTACCTCTTGCAGACAAAGGGCGAGAAGGAACTCAGCCTCCGCATCCGTTATTGGGGACAGGACGAATGGCGCACTTGTGAGTATGACCTCTACGTTGATGATGTTCTCGTGAAGAGTGTCAACAACTCAAGGAAGTGGCGTAGCTCACAGTGGAAGTATGAAACTTACGCAATTCCATCTTCTGCACTCGAAGGCAAGAAGCAGGTTCGCGTCAAGTTCGTCTCAAAGCCAGGTCGTCAGGTAGGCGAAATTTATGAGGTTAGACTCCTTCGCCCAGAGATGAAATATAAGGAAGTTAGTTATTCTACTCCAAACATTGATACTCTGAAAGTAAATGAGGTTCAAGGAGTTATACTCCACCACACAGCTTTGCCAACAGTTCAGCAGTCTCTTACTGAACTGTCGGTAGGCGCTCGTGGAGTAGGCACACATGTTGTTATTGACACCGATGGCACAAGATACGTGATGTGTCCACCAACAGCAGTTACTTTCCACGCCGGGAAGTCAATCTTGAATGGCAGGGAACACTGTAATGATTTCACTATCGGAATTGAGTTCCAGGGCAATACCGTGGAAAAACCATTGACCGACGACCAGATTCAAAGTGCAATAGAATACCTACTGCCAATAATTCGCGAGCACAATATTCCCCTTGCCAATATCGTGACACACGAAGCAATCCGCAAGGCATACAAGAAGAAGTATCCAAAGGACAAGGTTGCAGGAAAAGTTGACATCACACCTGCGGAATATGCACGATTCATGGCTGCGATAGGGCAGTATGTAGATTGATGTTAATAAAAATCGACAAGATTAAGCGCTAACAGCAAATCTAGTTACACGAATAGCTACTGCAACATTTGCAACATTTGCAACAACTGCAACATTTGCAACAAATAAACACGAATCCCGTACTCCACGCGAAATGGAATACGGGATTTTTCATGAACCTGACGATTTGAGCAAGTCAATGTATAGAGTAAACTGTTTGGCTAATCAAAATAAATGATTTATTGATTTATTGTAAAAATATGCATAAAAAGTTGTAAGTAATGAAAAATTATACTTATCTTTGCAGCACAAAACAATAGAATATGGTAAAAATCAGACAATTCAACTCAATTGATGAACTCAGGGCTGCATTCGCAGAGTCAGTGAGTCGTAAGAAACGATTAGAATTGATGCTTCGTTCCGGTGCCAGTGCCGAAGAACTCAAGGCTGCTGGCATAAACATGGTACCTATTTCATAAGATCATGCAAGGACTCTCATCTGAACGCATCAACCAGACATCTCCGTACAAAGTAATTTCTGCGGGGGAAGGCGTTGTGCGCTTTATCACAGACAATGCTTTAGTCTATGAAGCAGGTTTTCTTGAAGATTATTCCATAGTTGAAGAAGACGGATTTCAATTCTACTTAAAGGAAATTTCAGGAAAGTCAGCTTCTGCTGATGTGAAAATCATGCAGACCATTTGGGCTGTCTTTGAGGAGTTTTTTGCACAAAACGAATCGGTAGTTCTTTATATCTGTGATGTTTCCGATGGTCATCAGGCAGCAAGAGCCCGTATTTTTGCTAAGTGGTTCCATACTTTTGAACACGAGGAACGATATACTTTTATTGATAGTAATATTACTTTTGAAGAAATCAGTTATTTTGCAGCAGCAATCATAGCAAAGTCCAATCCTCATCACGACGAATATCGAGATGCATTCATTGAATTTCAGAAAAGTATTGAGGATAAGTTAAGATGAGTTTCACACCCATACGATACTTTATGTCGTAGTTGAAGATGAAGATATGTCTAAATAGCTACTGCAACATTTGCAACAAACGCAACATTGCAACAAATAAAACACGAATCCCGTACTCCACACAAAATGGAATACGGGATTTGTTCATATTGATCTCAATTCTGATATCATACAGGTAATACTTTAATCCGTATTATATCAGGTGCGTCACCTTTATCTTCTTCCAATGCTTGCCGATACCAAGTGCCATCGCCTGAGCATCCTTTGTTATCAGTTCCCCCTTCTGCAAACCAGTAATAGCTTGCTTCAGTTCTTGAAGTTGACTGCCGTTCACACCAAACAAATCCTTCAGCACGCAGTCGTTCTGCTGCTGTTGGCGCATGATCAAAGGATATTGCGCATTGGCGTAGAAGTCAAAATGCTTTGACTTGAAGTCATCCATATTCTGACTGGCAAAGATGATGCTCATACCTTTGTTTCTTCCCACCTTTATGAGATTCTTCAAAGGCTGGTTCTCAAAGCCTAGCATATAGTGAGCCTCGTCTATAATCGTAAAATGTCGTAGTTCCACACGCTCATCGTTTACCTGCTGACTAGGAAGATTGTCGTAGATGTTGTTCAGTTTAGATATCACGAAATAGACAATAGCCTTCGCCATGATTCCGTCTTTTTCAAACTGTCCGAGATTGATGATGTTGCAAGTGTGAACCAAGTCTATCTTATCCTCCTCGCTGAAGATATTGTTTCTCACCAACTGGTTGAGCACAGACTTTACACTGTCCGTATCATCCTGCTTCTTTTCCGGCATGAGCAGAGTGTAGTTGTCAAGCACATCCTTGAATGTTATCGGCTTGAAATGCTTCTTCTTGTAAGCCTCAATGATAGCCTCGCTTAGTCGGTTGTCCATATTAGCACTAATCTTCGCTGGAGATATAGCGCTCAAGGCATTCGACATTGATGTGGCATATAGGTTCAACTCATTGATAGGCTTTCCTGTGAAGTCCTTGAAAGGCGTGAATGGCAGCGGCTTCTCCATCGGATTTAGCACAGCAGAACTGTCCGTCTCAAACAGTTGCAGCCAATGCGCATTTGCCGGATCAGAGAATTCACCCTTGTAGTCAAACAGAAGGAAGTTCACAGGATAATGGGTATCGGCAGATGCAGAACGTAGTTGCTGAATAAGTACGGCAAGAAGGTTTGACTTGCCCGAGCCAGTCGTTCCAGCTACAAGCACCTGAGTGTTCGTTATAGCCTTTGAGTTCAGGTCAAGGCGTGCCTCCATCTCATCATCGTACATACCGATAAGCAACTCCAAAGCAGGAATATCCGAAGCCGATTTTCCACCACGAAGAGGCGAGAAGTGAAGCCATTCGTCCATTGTTCCCTCTTGCATCAGAAGGTCATGGCCACGCAGAATCTCCCTACCCACAACCTTACTTGCGAAAGCCTTGTGTTTCCAGTCGCCATCAATGTCATGATAGCGCATCTTTATCAAGGACTCAAACAGTTGTCCTATCTGGTTCTTCGTATAGAAAGTCGTAGCATACGGAGTATTGGAAACCTTTAGCGGGAAATCAGAAAGGTCATCCACTCGGCGTGCAGACTTGTCGCTCAATCCCACAAGCAGGCAGAATCTCAACACCGTACTCATGGTAAGTGTAACAGGTCTCACCGAGTCCGAATATTCTTTCAGATTGATATGCTGTTCAAGCATGGTCTTAACGTCTTGTATTCTGTCGTTAAGACCTTCTATCGACACAGCTATGTTTATCTTGAAACTATCTACTTTCATAATCCGTTCAATCCATTAATTGTTCGCCAAAATAGTCTTCGCTCACCGTAGTGCATTGCTGCTCCTTGTCACGATGCAAGGTATAAGTTCTTGCCACATAAGCTTCCACTTTCTTGAAGTCACGCTCTGTCGTGATTTCCGTATCGGTGCTTAGCAGGATTGTCTGATGCGCAAGATCTGGGAAGTATTGTTCCAGAATCACTTCGCGGCTTTCCTTGTCGAGCACACCCATCACAGTGTCTATCATTACCGGTGGGTCGTAGTCACCAAGTTCATAGAGCACCTTCAGCAGCACCTGCATTACCGTCTGCTTTGCTCCAGCATTCAGTTGGCTAAGGTAAATCTCATTGCCGTTTTTATGGTAAATCTTGAAAGAAATCTCATCAGCATTGCCAGCAGACAGCTCTACCCTACCGATATATCCAGCATAGATTACGAGATTGATGTTCAGCTGGTCACGCATCATGCGCTCTATGCTTGCCTTCTTTGCTGCAAGAAGCTTTACTGAGAGCGACTTGAAGAAGTCAGGCAGTTTGCAGAGCATGTCATACTGAGGGTCAGGCACTTGCGGAATGTCGTAGTCGTAAGTGGCAATCTTCTTGCTCAGGGTTTCAATCTCCTTTGTCAGTTGGTCGATGGCAAACTTCAGTTCTTTCGTGTTCTTGTCGTTGCTTTCATACATTTCTATTATGCTGTAGTCTGCACCTAGCAGCGTCTGTCGGAACTCGTTCAGCTGCTTCCTTCTATGTGGAAGTTCGTCTATTTCCAAGTTCAAGCCTGTTCGCTTCTCATCCAGCATAACAAATGGATTCACATACGCAGCCTTCACAAGATCGCCAAGCACCTTCACATCCGTATCGGAAAGGTTCGGATACTTGTCATCGCTCTTCTTGCCGTCGTTCTTGTGGGCAATAAGATAGCTCACAATAGCAGAAACATCAATGCGACCGATGCCGAAATGATGAGTCTTCAAATAATCCACAACATCATTCGTCACTCGCTCTATCTGACTGTTTGTTAGGTCATTGCTATGCTCGGCGGCGATTCGGCTCTTTTCGTTCAGTATCAGTTCCACTTCTCCACGAACCATGTCGGCGAGCTTCGGAAAGAGAACTTTCGACTCCAGTTCTCGCGCTATGCCATCAGCCTCCTGCCTGTAGTCGGCTTCTTTCTTGTCAAAGTCCCTCAGGTTCTGCTCTATCTGACGAATCTTGTCGCGCATCACATCATCGTCATCCCTACCTTCCTTGGCACGGTTGTACATCTCCCTATGCTCATTGGCGTAGGCAAGAGCCTGGCTGTATTCCTCTTTCTTGCGTAAGAGTTCAGCTTCCTTCTCTGCTTTCTGTCGCTGAAGGTTCTCGTAGTCCTTGCGTTGCATTTCATTTTCCAGCTTTGCAGCCTTCTTCTCTGCAAGCAAAGCTTCTGACATGGAGCGCAGACGACTGTATTTGTTGAAGCCCATCACGGAGTTTATGTTCTTCATGATGAGTTTGTTTATCTGCTCTTCCTTCACCAGTTCCGAAGTCTTCATGGCATCGAATAGGAAGTAGTTGCTAAGTTCTCGTGGCAGGTTAGCCGCGATAATCTTGTTTACTATTTCCTCGTTCGTATTGCGTTGGGCAGCCGTAGAACCGCTGCCATAGATAAAGCGGTTGCCGTCCATGTTCAGTTCCACGCTTTCCCTCACGCTTCCGTCCATCAGCGTATATGATCTTTTCAGCTTGTATGGAGTAGTCTTTCCGAGCACAACGCCGGTAAAGGTCACTTCCAGAACGATGTTCTTTCGATCCATGCCTTCCTCGTTCTTCACTCCGGCATTGAATATCTCTTCAAACTGTCGCTTGTTCTTTATCTCCAACCCATAAAGAGCGCTGTAGATGGCATCAAAGAGCGTAGTTTTTCCGCATCCGTTGGCACCACCAATCAGTATTATCGGACGGTCGTCAGTAACCTCAAGGTTCAGGTCAAGTTTCCTGTACGTCTTGTAGTTCTCTGCGTATATTCTTCTTATCTTCATAGTAATCAGATTTCCTTTAACGCTTTCTTCAGAATCCTCGCAAGCTTCTTGTCATCCACAAAGTTCTGGTTATTACGTTCCTCGTGGTAAGGCTTGAGGATGCTTTGCTTCATCCATTCTGAATCTATGTCATTGTCTCTGCACGACTGCTCGATGAGAGCCATGTCTTCCTGCCTTACACCATAATGCAGGAAAGTGCTATCAACGCTTTTCTTCATATTCTTGTTTTATATATTCCTCAAATCCAACACGCTCCAACCGTCGGTTGTTGCGGTGTCTTCTATAAGTCCGTTAGGATAATACCAGTTGTCGCCTTGCGCTATCAGCACACCGCCTACCATCTTCTTTCCCTTTGCACAATACTCCTCGCAATATTGGAAGAGGGCGTTGTTCTTCTCTGGTGCATCTTCGTCGCTGCCTGGAGTCTTTGTATCAAATAGGCAGATGGTTCCGTTTTTCAGTCGGATGATGAAGTCAACATAAAAGCAACGCTTCCTGCCTGTCATATCCGTATAAGGTACGGCAAAATGCTGCTTGCCCTCGTCGCCATTCTTGTACCACCAATCTACTTCGTCCGTCCGTTGGTCAAGCCATCGGGCAAAGTTGTATTCTGGCGCAGATACATTGTTCTGTTCAAAGAAAGGCTGCAAGGCATGATTGAATATCTCGCCATCCCTCGCCTGACTCACTTGAGAGTTGTAGAGTCTTGTCTCGGGTACTTCCCAAACGCATTCTTTATATTCCGGTTCGGCTGGTTTCTGCTTTTGCAGCTGTCTTTCATACTCCAACAGAGCCTTTCGTATTAAAGACTCAAAGTGCGGCTTGTTGTCACGCTGCAATACAACCTTTGGCACATCCATTGAGAATATGCCGAGATAGTTTTCCATAACATGTTCCAAGGCACCCATGAGAACTGGGGTACTATCAAATTTCGCAAACGATCCGCAATTGTCGCGACAGAACTTCGTGAACATATCCATAAGTTCCGAGCCGTTGCGTGCCAGTCTTGCCTTCTCCGTAACCTCCGTCGTTCCGTCAAACTTCGTGATTCGAGTGTCTTTCGGAATGTCAACCATGATTCGGGTTACATCGCATCTTACGCCATGCTTCTTTGCTTGCAGGCGGTTGTATTTTATCTTTTCGTCAAGTTGATCTGTCATCATATTCGCTATTGTCAATCGTTACTTTCTTCTACCTCATCTTCATCCTTCTCAAACAAATCCTCTGTTGAGAACAGCCATAGCGGATTTTGTCCCCACTCTTGCTCCATGACTCTTGCCAATACGCTACGGAAAGTTGAGCCAAGACGGTTTCGCTTTGCACCGTTCTTGTCCATATAGACAGAGCGAAGCGTGATGTTCTGTAGTTCCTTGCGGCGGTTTGCGTAGATTGTTGAGAGATAGTTCATATCGTCGCCAACAATCTGGATGATGTCTGCCGAAAGGTTTGTATATACATAGCCGTAGTTCAGCAGGTCGTTCTGATAGAAACGTTGCTCCGGCATACGCAATATTCTGCCTACTGTCTGCGTCGTGAAGGTCATGCTCTTAAGGTCGCGGAAGATCAGAAGCACGCTTGCTCGCGGACAGTCCCAGCCCAAAGCTATCGCTTGCTTGAAGAGAAGCACTTCGGTCATATCGTCAGGCTTGGTAATATCCTGAAGATTAGGCGACTTATCCTTTGAAAGCCAAACAGCCAACTTGCCGTTTTCCACGCTGATGTTGCACCGTTGCTCAAGGAAAGACTTCATCTCGTCGGCAATGGTCTTGTCATTGGCGTTCATGGATTCCGAGCTGTCGTTAGGAAGCTGAATGAGAAGCAGCGGATTTATACCGTGCTCCTTGTAAGCCTTTGCCAGTTCTTCACGCTTCTTCAAGGCTTGCTTCAGCAGACGCTGGTTAACGGTAAGTTCACTCTGCTCCTTACTGCTGTGGATATTCGGATTGAGCTGTATGCCTCGCTTTATCATTTCCTCCTCAACAACATCCTTGCGCTTCACCACTACATTGTAGTAGCTCTGCGTAACGGGAGTTGCCGAGATGCGAATCTCCACTTTCGGCTGAATGGCATGCAACACCATCTCACTCTTCTTTGCATTCCTGCCACCGAACATGTGCTCTTCGTCTATCACCACAACAACAGGCAGATGCTTCTCCACCTTTGTGCGACGGATAAGTTCGTAGAGTGTTCGGTTCTGTTCATTGTCGCGAATCATCACGGCATTGTCCTTGTTTATCGACTCCCAGTTGAGGAAGAGCACGTCGCCTTTCTCCAGACCTTCCAAATGGTTGCACTCGTCGAACATCACAGGTCGCAGGGAGCGTTTCTCCGAAAAGAAGTTCTTCATCGATTTGTACGACTGCTGGTGCAGCTTGTTCGGAGCTATCCACACCCATGCCACCTGAGTGTATTTGCACTCGCCGTCCATAGGCAGCTCGTATGTCACTTCGTCAAGAAGCTTCGATGCCATGACAGTCTTGCCCGCGCCTGTCGGAGCTTTGAATATAAGCTTCAAACGGTCTTCGTCATCGTTGAGCAATGATACCAACTGACGCTTCAATTCCCTTACGGCACGCTTCTGGTAGTCTTTCAGTTCTATCATTCTTCGCCTCCTTCCTCAATAGTAAAGTTGTCATCCTTCTGCGGTGGCAGAATGCTTCTGATGGCTTGGTTCAGGGCATCGGGCATGGCAATCAGTTCCACGCGGTCTTCCAATCCTTCAAACTCATCGTTGTAGGCGTATGCGCCATCGCTGTAAGCATAGATTATAAGTTTGCATTCTCGTGTTGCAAGCGTCGGATTCTCACGAAGTTCCTTGGCTATATATTCTATGGCTCTTGGCTCATATACCACGAGCATCTGCTTCTCTGCATTTGCAAAGTATATGGCATAGCGCGGCTTGAACTTCAAGCTACCGAATTGCTTCTCTTCATCATAAAGGTCGTGCTTAATGCAAAGCATATCCGTAGCCATCTGCATAAGCTTCTGACGGTTAGCAGAACAATTCTCACGCTCCGTAAACTCTACCTTATAGTAGCGAAGGTTATTATCTTTCAACCCTGCCACCTCAACACCTTTCGGAGTTGTATAGCCATTGATAACACGCTTGTTACGCTCGTAGGTTACGTCCTCGCAGATATTATTCTCGTTGTTCGTGACAAGGATACATTTGCGATGACCACCGTCCTCTGCGTTCAATTGCATCGTGGCATGGAGGGTTGTGCCTGAGCCTGCGAAGAAGTCGAGGATGAGATTACAATCTTTTATTATGTTTAATAATATTTTTATCAAACCTATTGGCTTCGGATTTGAGAACGGAGTATTATTCTCAAATATAGATTTCATTTCCAAATTACCTTGCTGATTAATCGGTTCAGTAATTAGATTAGAAAAGGCTCGTCCAGACTGTTCACGAATATTACCTTCATTATCTACTTTTTGGTATACTTTATATTTTATTGTATACTGAGAACCTTTGCTCTTTTTTGATTTAACAAACTCAAGAAATTTGTTCTCTATTCCCCACTTAACTTTGTCTTGTCCCCATTTCCATATCCAACCGTCATTCACAAAAGTATTTCTACCATTTGGATAAATAATTCCGCCATCTGGAGCTACTATACCATAATTCATAGAATCAGAGTATTGAAGCCCACCACGATCTAAAGTGTCATAATAAAATTTTCCTCTTTCAGACTCATATTCATCAGAAAATTTGTATCGATTGTTATTTATCGATTCATCGTCTCTATTCCAAATTGATTTTTCTAACGTAATAAGCCTATTCTTTGAATAAAGCAATATACTCTCTGTAATGACAGCTATGTCTTTAGCATCATTAGCTCCAGTTTTCTTTCTCCAATCAAATTTTGAAACGAAATTATTCTCTCCAAACACCTCATCGCACAACAACTTCAAGTTCGCTTGCTCATTGTCATCAATAGAAATAAAGATAACGCCACGGTCAGAGAGAAGTTTCTTTGCTATGCGCAGACGCTTCTCCATAAACGACAGCCACTTGCTATGACGGTAGCCGTCTTCCGAATCAACGAAAGAGTCATTATATACAAAGTCCTTATTACCAGTATTGTACGGCGGGTCAATATAGATTACGTCCACCTTGCCCTCATGAGTATAGGTCAAAGCTGTCAAGGCGTGAAGGTTATCGCCCTCAATGAGGATGTGGTTTGGGGTTTGTGTCGGCTCAGAAATCTTCGCCCTACAATCGTCAGATGCAATAATAGCTTTGCTTTTATCTTCTACGAGTACTGGTATGTTTTCCGAAAGCACTTCCTGCGCTTCCTCCTTATGCTCTTCCCATACCAGCCCATAACGCTTTTGTTCATTAAGCAACTGAAGCAGGTCTGCTTTCTGTTCGTTGCTCAGTTCCTTCAAATCTCGTATAAGACTGGCAAGAGCGGCTTTGTCTATTTTCCTTCTTGCCATAATGTGTTAGTTATTAGTTGCAGCACAAATGGTCTATCAACTAATAATTGCTGGCAAGCGCACTTATGGACATAAAAGAAGGGTGTAAGCCTTCTTACGGTCGTCTGAGGTTGAAGCCTAGGAATGTTCTCTGACCTCCCGAATGAATAAGAAATGCCTACACCCCTTTCGGGATGCAAGGCATCTTCGTATCGTTATTCATTCGATTGGCTCATTCCATCGGTTCATACCTATACGCGGTAAAACCTCCTTTCATCGGGGAAAGAAGGGGGGTGTAAGCCAACCATCATCGTCTGTGGCGTGTATCAGAGAAAAATGTAAGTTTCCTAGGCTTCATTTTCTGACGACCACAATGATAGTCTGATGCTGCTATATTTTTATTATGTTAGTTTTAAGTTATGTTTATTAGTTTGTTTTATTTGGTTTGGTTAAACATTTATGTTATCAACAAAGTTGTTAACTTCATTATTAATCTTCGGCAACATATGCCGTTTCGTATTCCGTTTGAACAGGGTAGAGTCCGAGTTCTTTGATCAGCATGTCATATACATACGCAGGACTTTGGACATAGAGTTCACCTTCCTCTATCTGCAGTAGTTCGAGGGTGTGGGATTGATAAACCAAATCCAATGACTTTTCTAGGGAATAGTCATAGTCCTCCATAAGATACTTCACCATCTCGCTGATGACATGGTCAGTGAGGAAATTGGCAATCTGTGCGTGGGTGGGATTCAATTTATTTTCCATACATGGGTTTTCTTTAGTAGTTCCAAAGCCTTCGGAGTTCCGAAGTAATATTGCTGATCCAGGTACTTGTCTTGCAAACGGCTTGCAGCCTCTTCTGGTGTAAGAATCTCATTTTTGTAGTTTGTTAATTGTACTACAACACCATCATCTGCTATTGGACCTGTGACTATATCGTACTGGTGAGGAGTGGCACCACTATGCCTGTCTCGGTTTCGGTCGATGAACCTAATCCATTCGGCATTTGCTTTCTCGGGAAATTTCTTCATTTTGAGTTTTATTTCTTCTGCTTGTTCAGCATTAAACTCGTACTCAAGAATGAGTGGTTCCCCTCCGAACATTTTTGCTTTCTTTCGCGCCATTCGTTCTGCAGTCGCCTTATTGGGAGTAAGGTAAAAACCTTGGCCAAAATCCTTGAAGCGTTTACCAGCGGTTAGGTTAATTGTATCTATATCGTAGTTGGTTCCGTGATAAAGTTTCATGCTAATACTCCTCCATTCTTTTTGCACATTATAATAAGATCATCTACCGTCTCTTCAGGGTCTTGCAGGTGCTCCACATCATAATATTCAATGAGGAAATCCAAACCCTTATGTTGCCGCAAGTAGTTGTATGCTGCCTGCCTTGTCAAGGCAAACCGCTCTGCAAAGGAACGGACGATAAGATTTATGTATGGTATCTCGTATTTGCTCATATATTCTTTTTGACCACAATGATAGTCTGCACTGCTATATTTTTTTTATGTTTGTTTTAAGTTTCTGTTTTTTTAGTTTGTTTTTATTTGGTTTGGTTATTTTACTCGTAAGCTTATCTTTTGAACTTTACGATGCAATCTATACAAATTGGCTTGTCCGTAAGTGACTCTACAAACACAATTGCTTGGGCTTGTTCCTTTGCTGCTTGAAGCATCGCCACTTGCGCTAAGGCTTTCTCGCGTGTAGTTACATACGATGAGCGCCCCAATGAGGAGCGGACCAGCCGAGCAGACTCCTGCATGCTCTGGTTGATTAAATTGAGGAAGGTCTCTTTTGCCATTGAGTATGTCGTTTATATTATTACTAATCTCTTCAATGTTCATTTTATAAGATTATTTTGTGGCGATAGTAATCAATATGCGACCACAATGATAGTCTATTTACATTTTGTTTGATTATTCGGCGACAAAGTTACGAATAAGCGAGCGAAAAAGCAAATTTATTTGAGTTTTTCCGAGCGAGAGTAACTAAAACTATAGTTAAAGTTACGAATAAGTGAGCGAAATACACAAATAGCTACTGCAACATTTGCAACAACTGCAACATCTGCAACATTGCAACAAATTAACACGAATCCCGTACTCCACACGAAATGGAATACGGGATTTGTTGGTTATGCTGACTGCTTTGGCGTCTCTGGATGCTGTAGGATGAGGACTGGATTCTTCTCGTAGTGGCCGCGGGAAACTTCCGTTATCATGCCGTAGGATTTCCATCTATTCACATGGCTTCGCAGCGTGTTTTCGTTGCATTTTTCGCCACGCTTCTGCGCTACTTCTCGCATGATGTCGTAGCCGAAGGTGTCTGGGAGTGCGTCGAAGAACTTGTTGTTTCGCGTCATGCGAACGCCTGACTCATAGATCTTTAGGGCACTGCGTTCAATGGATGCATTCAGTGCTCCTCCGAAAAGTCTCATCTGCTGGTCGAGACAGTAGTCGGCAAACCATTTCGCGAGAGCAATAGCCTCGTCGGTTTCCTTGTGACCTTCCAGAATGAAGAATATTACGCCTGCACGAAAGCCCATCACACCGGCACGTCGGCGGAATGTGTCGAGGGCATTGTTGCGCTCTTTCTGACATTCGTATGCCTTAAGGTTCTGCCAATCCGTCATCGCTTTCTGAAGTTGCGGAAGCGTGTAGGTTACCGTTGGCACCTTGTTGTCGTCATCCACATAATGAAGTCGTCCGTCATCGCCTATGGTAGGCTTCTTGCTACGCTGGAACACACCTCCGCATGACTTTGCATAGTCCTCGCTCTCGCCTTCACGCATCAGCATGTCAACATCCTTCATGACAAGTTCGTACACCTCGGGACTGAAGTTGCCCATCGTCTCGACGCAGCGACCGTAGCTGTCAGGCAGTTGAGCGAAGCAGAAGCGGCTCACAAGACCACCTTCCACATTGTTCAGATAGCTGTACATGGCAGAAGGAGTGCCGGTCATCATCACATTGATGAACGCAGCGGCATTGCTCTTATGGCTGTTTCCAGACATGTAATACTGACCAATGGAGTCGTTGTCGTACGCCTTTCGGAGAATGTCGTCCATCGATGACCACGCATTCTTGTTGCACTTCGCCATGGAGTCAATCTCCGGAGTAACCTGTATGAGATGCTGTCCGCGTGCATTGTCAAGAAGCAGTGAGAGCGATGTGTTTGAAGTCTTCTCCGGAATACAGCGAATGCATGCGTGAGGATCGTCCGGCTGAGTGTCGGAATTCTTCGAGCGCTTCAGTTCCTCTTCATACTTGCGCTGCTTCTCCATCTCGATGAAGTCGTAGGCTTTCAGTGTACCAAGGAGCATGTCCACAAGACGCTTCACACCACTCTTACCACCAGCCTGTGGCGATGTCACGCATGAAAGGAATGTCATGGAATGAGGCACATTGTCGATGTAAGGAGAGCGTACGCGAGTGGCAAGAGTACCGAGTGCAGGCATCATGGCTACGAGTGCTGCTGGCTTATAGTCGTCAGGATATGCATCCAGAATACGGGCTATGCTTGCCGGCATCTTTGTTGGCAATGGATATTGCTCATCAACTTCCGTCTCAGCATCCATAAGTTGCTCATTGCATACATACTCCTTCTCGAGTTCACTGAGCGCTTTTTGCAATTTACGAGGGAACGAACTCTTTCCGTGCTCGTAGTTCACATTGCTGTTGATAAGCGCCTGCACCTCGTGTTCAGGAAGTCCCCAGTCAGGAAGCACAGCCTTGATGAACTTTGCATCCAAGTCGCAGGCATGACGAAGCACAGGAAGAACAGCCTTCAATGCATTGTGACGATCGCCTACTACCGGACATCCGTTCACAAGCTTAAAGCCATCGTTCTCAAGCAGTTTGCAGATGATGTCATTGTAAGGAATGCCACGGTAAGAAGTAGGGTAGGAGACCCCCTCTGGCTCCCCCACAGGGGGAGTATTGCCATCCGGAAGATTTAGCATAGGCTCTGCAACATCTGCAACATTTGCAACATCCGCAACGTTCTCTGCCACTGTTCCTGAATCGTCAGCTTCTTGCTCTTCTGAAACCTCTGAAACCTTTGAAACCTCTGAAACTTCCCTATTGAACAACTGCTCGTCGTCGCGATAGAGGATGTAGTCGGCAGGCACGGCAAAGCTGCAACGAGCGAGGTCTTTCACGCAAGTGTCGAGCTTACCATTGCCAAGCACATCCTTAGCGCCAATCTTGTCTGCAAACTGATACATGGCAGTTTCCACATTAAGATATGAAGGGCGCTTGAACACGATGCGCAGACCTTCGCCAGAAGGAGTGATGTGAGCAAGGATGCAACCGTTCTCCACAGCCTTCTCCTTAAGCTTATCCCATGCAGCAGTGGCATCTCCGATGTGGTCAAGGTCAAGGAAAGCAAGGTCAGTAGGAGTTGCATTCTCTGCCTTTCTGGCACCACCGTTGAAGCGAGCAAGGAAACAGAATGCAGGGAGTTTCTTCTTCAAGATAGCGACCTTGTCTTCCTTCTTAAAAGGAGAAAAGAACTGCTCCTTGATACCTACTTCCTCAAGCTCTTCAGAAGATACTTCACTTCCGTCAATAACTCTCTTTATCAAACGGCAGATGACGGCTGTTCTGCTGCTGTTGATAGCCTTGTTGAAGGACGACAGAGTGCAAGGCTCACTCTGCTTTGACGTACAGCTCTGCTGCATATCAAAGAGGTAATTAACGTTTTTTTCCATTGTTGGAATCCCATTATTGGGCGTTGTTTAAAAAATATATGATTATTGCATTACTGCCAAATCTTGTAGTATCTCTCGTACTCGTCTTTCCATTTTGGCACGAGCTTCTCGAACTCCGGATGGCGGCGCACGAGGTCAAGGTAATAGTCGCGGTCAAACATACGGCGAATGATGTGCTTCCTGCGGTTGAATGTACCTATGAACTTGCATGCTTTAGACGCAGCTAACTCGGTCGATGTATAGGCATTCCACACTCTCAAGCCTTTTGTATGGGATCTGCCCTCTCGCTCTTCCTTACTTATCTCGCGTACGTCCAGCCTTGAGTCAATTCCCGTGTCAAACCATTCGTCATCCACGCGGCCTACGATGTTGTATTCCAGGCAGTCGAACTGAGATGCAATCTCGTCAAAACCGTCCGAGATACCGCCTTCTTCAACTCCCTGCTGAGTGTGCAGATAGAGTCGCTTGCTGGCACCTTCCTTTCCAATGACGAGCGGCATGCATATTTCGCCGAGATAGTCATACTCGAAGCTTGGTGCATAGGCATCTATCGTAGTGTCGTTCATCGAGAACAGCTGTACCACATCGCCTTCGAAGATTCGCTTTTCGGGCGCGATGGCATCTCTCATTCCAGTGAATATTTCTACTGTCATCGGATCCACGAGAACCGTTCTGCGTATCTCAGGGTTGTAAAGTTTGTAGAAATGTTCGCGTGGAGCATAGTCGTTCACGGTGAGATAGCCCACGACTTCCTTACCATTCAATGCCTTCGCTCTAGCCAAGACATAGTTGTACATCTGATTAATGTTCATTTTCTATAAGATTTTTGAATTTGTTTTGCGGGAATTATTTCCCTTCTTATATTAATTAATGTGTAAATCCACCGTCAGCCTTGACATTTTTGTCTCGCCCCTTTTTGGACGCAGCCAACAACATTGGTTTACGGGTGCAAAGTTAAGAAAAAGTATGTGAACGTCCAAGAAATTTCGTCTTTTTTTTTCAAGGAAAAATCATGTCGTGTCCGAAGTTTGTTGCAAATGTTGCAGATGTTGCAAATGTTGCACTGCCTATGTGAGTGTAAGTCCAACAGGGTTCCGTTGAGTTTTGCCTCACGTTCCTATGGGTTATGGGTCGTATTCCTATGAGTTTTGCCTCACGTTCCTATGAGTTATTGGTCGAGTTAGACTATAATTACTTGTGTACTTAATTACAATTACTATACACTATTTTCCTATTTCCAAATGCCAATAGGTACTGCAACATCTGCAACATTTGCAACATCTGCAACATTTCTATGTGATTTTCGTTACTGCAACTTCACGATAGCATAGCTTGTGGCTGGCATGCTGACTGATACCTTGCCGGTCTTCTTGTCATGAGTGATCTTGAACTTATCGCCTGCGAGAAGCTTGGTCTTGCTGAACTTGGTGTTAACCTCGAAAGTTGCCTCCGAAGCCTCTGCGCGAGGGTTGAGCATGACGAGTACAACATCTTTTCCAGCAGCGCGGGCATAGACGAATGGGTATGTGTTCTTCTCTGCATATACAGGCACGAACTCTGCATAGTTTGCCAAGGCTGGTTCGCTGTGACGAAGGGCAATGAGCTTGCGTGTGCGGTTGAGCAATGAGTTTGGATCAGCCTCTTCTGCCTCAACATTAGGAGCATCGGCAGCAGGATCTACAGGGAGATAAAGCTTAGAAGCATCGCCTGTAGAGAAACCGAGGTTCTTGCCCGAAGTCCACTGCATTGGCGTACGAGCACCATTGCGTGGCTGATAGGCACCTTCCACCTGTGGCCAAGTCGTAGGCAACTGCTTCATGCCGATCTCGTTACCGTAATAGATGAATGGCAGACCAGGCATCGTGAAGCCGAAAGCATAGATGATTTCGAGTTCCTTATCCGTGCGAGTGTTTGCTATACGAGCATTGTCATGATTGCCCAAAGGAAGGCTGATATAGCCCTTGCCAACGGTCTTTTCGTACTGCTCCATATAGCTTGTGAGGAAGTCTGTGATGTTGCCCTTACCCTCCTTGTCGAAGAAGCTATGACCCTCGCTGCAACCGTTGAGAATACGCCAACTTTCCTTTTGGAAGAGGTCGTTGTAGCCATTGAACCAATGGAAGAAATCCACATGGAAACACTTGTCGAGAGCGTCCGATGGGAAAGACCATTCTGCCACCATCAGCGAACCCGGATATTCCTTCTCAAGCAACTCTCGGATTTCGCGCCAGAAGAGCTTTGTTGCGTTCTCGTTGGTAGTGAAGAACTGCTCATTGCCGCGTGTCTGACGAGTTTTTACAAGCGCACCAGCCATGTCTGCACGGAAGCCATCGCAACCCATATCCATCCAGAAACGAAGCACATCCTTGAGATCATTCTTCATGGCAACAACATCCGGATGATCGGTTGGCAACTGCCATGGCTGGTTAGGGTCAGGATTGGCAAAACCGAAGTTCAATGCAGGCTGACACCAGTAGAAGTTTCTCATGTACTGACCGTTGCGCTGAGCATAGCCCTTGATGAACTGACCGGCGAACTCGCGTGGTGGGTCAACCCAGTTGGTCTCTGTCCAAATGTAATAGTTTGAGTATTTGTTAGGCTCCTGCTTGCACGACTCCTTGAACCAAGGGTTGTCGATTGAAGTATAGCTGATTACATAGTCGAAGATGACGTGCATCCCGCGCTTGTGAATCTCTTCGAAGAGCTGCTTTGCGTCCTCATTTGTGCCATAGCGTGGTGCAATGCGGTAGTAGTCGCGAATGTCGTAGCCGGCATCAAGGAACGGAGAGTCGAAGAAAGGATTGAACCAGATGGCATCCACACCGAGGCTCTTCACATAGTCAAGTTTGCTGATGATACCCTTGATATCACCAATGCCATCGCCGTCAGAATCGCAGAACGTCTGCGGATAGATTTGGTAGAACACGGCGTTCTTCGCCCAATCCGGTACATCAGGCACTTCGTAGTTGCCCGTAATCTTCTGCGCATTAGCCGAAAAGCAGAGCGACATCAGGCAGAAAAGAGAAAGTAAATGTTTCATTGTTAGTATATGAATAAAGGGTTAGATATGATCTGTTTATTAAGGATTGTAGGGCGAGATTGAGAGTCGTTAGAATATACGTGGAGAATGGGTATCTGTGAATATGAAATTGACAATGTAAAGAGCCCTTGAATTATACCAATACTTTATCAAGCACTTCTTGTGTGAGACGAATACCCTATATTCCCGTTTTCCTTTTGTTGGTATAACTCTGCCTATCGTTGGCATTTGTGCAATGGAATCAATGTCTTTTGATATATTTTCCGCAAGTGTTTTTGCAAAAGATTTGTCCCTGTTGGAATAATACCACAAGATTTGGTTACTCATTGCTTTGGTCGCAGCCTTGGACAACCTTACTACAAGTTTTTCCATGCCGCCATAATTTTCGAAGATTCTTCTTCAGACAGGAAATCTTCGTCAGTCATCTTGTCATAACAGGCAATCTCATCACTCTCTGACACAAAGATACATTGCTCAGGAGCCTCATCAATATAATATGAGTGAGACTTCATTTCCTGGAGATGATCATCGTCGATTGCAATCTTCCTTGCAACTTCCTCCAAACCATTATCCTCCGAAGATTTTGACAGCATCAAGATAATGAGGTGGCGTTTAACCTCCTCACTAACGCTGTCCAGATGCATGGAGTTGTAAAGTCTATGTGCGGTAAGTTCTGCGTGACTCATATATATATTATTTATTCTGCTGCAAAATTATAGATAAAATCACAAACCACCAAACATTTCACAGACTTTTCGTGTCATGCTCCAACATTTCCGCTGTTTTGTTTTGGCAGTTCTCGGGATATGTTTACTTTTGCACAGGAAAAAGTTTCGCAAGCTTTGCTCGCTCAACTAGAGCTTGCGAAAGTTGAATAAAAAATCTATGGACATGATTATCAACGAATTCCCTTTGGAATCATCCGACAAGAAGCAAACCATAAACTGCGTTGTGTGGAAAGGCGAAGAGCCGCCGAAAGCTGTGCTGCAGATTGTGCACGGCATGGAGGAATATGTCATGCGATACAATGCGCAGGCTTGCGATTTGGTAAAGCGCGGATGGGCTGTAATAGGTCATGACCATTTGGGACATGGCAAGTCGGGCATTCACCAGCGTGGACATTTCACTGACCGCGAGGATGGCGATAGGGTAGTGCAAGAGGACATCTATGCCGTTCATCAGTATGCGCGAAAGACATGGCATGATGTGCCGCTATTCATCATGGGACATTCCATGGGATCGTTCCTCGTAAGGCGTTGGCTGATGACTCACAGCAATGAGGTGCAAGGAGCAATAATCATGGGCTCAGGATGGTACGACAGCTTTACAGCACATGCAGGTCTCACTGCAATAGCCGTTGCCGAGAAACTTCATGGCACAAGGAGCAAGGTAGGATGGCTGACAAGGTTGCTATCGCCTATGGAGTGGAAGTTCCGAAGTGAAGGACGCTACGCATGGCTCAGCAAGAACAAGGCTAATGTGGAGGCATTCCAAACCGACCCTCTGCGCGGTTTCGGCTTCACCGTTGGTGCCTACAGACACTTCTTCCGTAACATTGCTGCCGTAGCAAAGGCTGAGAATGCAGACAAGCTGAATCGTGAACTGCCACTGCTTATCATCTCCGGAAGCGATGACCCTGTTGGTGGTAAAAAAGCCGTAGCGAAGATAGCCGCTTTCTACCGTGGATTGGGATGCAGTAATGTATCGCAGATAATCATGGAAGGCGACAGGCACGAACTTTACTTCGAAGACGACTGCGAGGAGACGATAGCAGCTGTCAGCAATTGGTTGGAAGCGGTGATAAGCAAATGAACACGATTACTTTTATAACGAACACGAATTTACCGAATCTAACGAATAATAAAGATTGGCTTTCTCCTCTGGATAGCTGAACTTCATTTCGTGTGATTAGTTGGATTCGTGTTCAAAAAAAGTGCCTCCGTGTTTTGTTAAATGTTGCAGATGTTGCAAATGTTGCAGATGTTGCAGTAGCTATGTGAGAACAGCATTTGCACAAAATTACGCTCTCTGTGAGAAAAATAACTGATAATGTTTTGCGGATAAAAAAATTATTTGTAATTTTGCCCACAAGATTAAACCCAATAAACCCTAAACTTTCATGGAAAACAATAATATGAAAAAGTACGAGACTTTTCTTAGCGAAGTAAGGAGAATTCTTCCTGAAGACCGCATATATACAGACGAGTTGCGTCGCCTCGCTTGGGGTACTGATGCCGGTTTCTATCGCATGATTCCTCAGATTGTCATCCGTAGTGATGGCGAGAAGGAGATTTCACAGTTGCTCAGCATTGCAAGTCGCCTTGAAGTTCCAGTAACATTCCGTGCTGCCGGTACAAGTCTTTCCGGTCAGAGCATCAGTGACTCTGTGCTTATCGTGGCTGGCAAGAACTGGGAGGAATATTCCATCGCAAAGGATGGCGAGGAAATCACTCTCCAGCCGGGTATCGTTGGCCAGCGAGTGAACGATATTCTCGCTCCATACAAGCGCAAGATGGGACCTGACCCAGCAAGTATCAAGAGTGCAATGATAGGCGGTATCGTGATGAACAATGCCTCTGGTATGAACTGCGGTACTCACGCCAACTCCGACAAGATGATGCTCTCTGCCCGCATCGTACTTGCCGACGGTACTGTTCTCGACACTGCCGACGAAAGCAGTCGCGAGGCTTTCCGTAAGTCTCATGCTCCAATGCTCAAGGCTATAGAAGATCTCCGCGACGAGGTTCGTGCAAACAAGGAACTTTCTGAGCGTATCGCACACAAATATGCCATCAAGAACGTGACAGGTCTTAACCTACGACCACTCGTTGCCTACGACGATCCATTCGAGATCATGGCACACATGATGGTAGGTTCTGAAGGTACTCTCGCTTTCCTCAGCAGCGTAACCATGAAGACGCTCAAGGACTATCCTTACAAGGCTACTGCTATGCTCTACTTCAAGTCGCTTCGTGAGGCTTGCCAAGCTGTCGTCAAGCTCAAGCCTATGCCTGTGCAGAGTGCTGAGTTGCTCGACTGGAAGTCACTTTCTTCCGTTGACGATGCCAACTATCTCCGTGTGAAGGAAGAGAGCGGTGCTAAGGCTGCCGAAGGACTCACTGCCGTGCTCACAGAGACGATGGCATTCACTCGCGAAGACCTCGACAAGCAGCTGAAGGATGTATGCGCAGCTCTTGAGGAATTTGATACTTATGTGCCAGTGGAATTCACTGAAGATCCTGCTATCTACAGCAAGTTCTGGGCAATCCGCTCTGGTATCTTCCCATCTGTAGGTGGTACTCGTGAACCTGGCACAACATGTCTTATCGAGGATATTGCATTCCAGATAAAGGACCTTCCTGACGCAACTTGCGAACTCCAGGAACTCATCGCTCGTCACGGTTATGACGACGCTTGCATCTACGGACACGCTTTCGAAGGCAACTACCACTTCATCGTAAACCAGCGCTTCGACAACGAGGCAGAGGTTGCACGCTACGAGGCATTGATGGAAGATGTGAAGAAACTCGTTGTAGATAAGTACGACGGTTCGCTCAAGGCAGAGCACGGTACTGGTCGCAACATGGCTCCTTTCGTTTGCCATGAGTGGGGTGGGGAAGCCTACGCCGTAATGCGCAAGATAAAGGACATCTTCGACCCTAAGCGTCTGCTCAACCCAGGCGTTATCATCAACGACGATCCTCGCTGCTACCTCAAGAACTTCAAGCCGCTGCCACTGATGTTCAACGACATGATGGCTCGCGTGCTCCGTGGTGAAAAGCTCGACGAAGAGGAGGAAGCACTCATCAAGGTGAACCGCTGTATAGAATGTGGATTCTGCGAAGTGAACTGCGTATCATGCGGTTTCACTCTCAGCTCTCGTCAGCGTATTGTCATCCAGCGCGAACTTACACGACTCAAGGAACTCATGAAGACCCCTTCTAACTCCCCCACAGGGGTCGCCGAGCGTTACAACCTTCTCAAGAAGCAGTTCCAATATCCGGGCAACGAAACATGTGCCGGCGATGGTCTTTGCTCTACTTCTTGTCCGATGGGCATCAATGTGGCTGACCTCACTCACTGGATTCGTCAGCAGGAACTCCCTGAAGGCAGCACCGGCTATAAGATCGGTAAGTTTGCCGCTGACCATCTCCATGGCGTGAAGAACGGTCTTCGTCCAATCCTCTCTCTTGCTAATCTTGGCCACAACATCCTTGGCGACAAGCTCATGACTGGTGTTTGTGCTACACTCCATAAGACAGGCATCCCACTCTGGACACCTGCCATGCCTAAGCCTGTTTACAGCGCACCAAAGGCAACGCTCAAGAGCGAGAAACTCAAGGTCGTTTATTTCCCTTCATGTATCAACCAGGCAATGGGTCAGCAGAAGAACTCTCCTTACAAGCAGCCACTTGTAACAGAGATGACTAAACTCCTCGAGAAGGCTGGCTATGAGGTGATTTATCCAGAGAACATGGACAACCTCTGCTGCGGTACAATTTGGGAGAGCAAGGGTATGCCGGACATTGCTGACCAGAAGACGAAGGAACTCGAAGCTGCACTCATCAAGGCTTCTGAGAACGGACGCTATCCTGTGCTTTGCGACCAGAGTCCTTGTCTCCACCGCATGCGCAAGAAGATAAAGTCAATGCAGCTCTACGAACCAGCAGAGTTCATCTATACATTCCTCCGCGAACGCCTCACATTCAAGCCAAAGAACGAACCTGTGGCTATCCACATCACTTGCTCTACACGCGAGATGGGACTTGCACAGACCATCATCGACCTTGCCCAGCTCTGCACTACCGAAAAGGTACTCGTGCCAGAAGGCATTGGCTGCTGTGCATTCGCCGGCGACCGCGGTTTCACTCACCCAGAGCTCAACAAGTATGCTCTCCGCAAGCTCCCTTCACAGGTTCAGAAGGCAGGCGTCGCAGTAGGTTATTCCAACAGCCGCACATGCGAAATCGGTCTTTCTTCCAACAGTGGCGTGCCATACGTGAGCATCGCTTATCTCGTGAACGAGTGCACAGAATAATGCGAAAAATGGCAAAAATCGTTTTATGAATATTGCAAAATCGCCCCTTTTGGAATAAAATAAGCAGTAAAACGAAGAAAAACAAATCCCGAATACCCAAAAGTTGGTATAAATTTGTTAACTTTGCCGCGTAAAAATTACTTATAAACTATAAACTTAAACTATAAACAAAGTTATGGTATATTCACACGAAGTACAGAACATGTGTTGTGTGGCTAAGGGCCCAAACCATGGACCTGCTCCAATCCCAGAAGAGGGTAAGTGGGTGCAGGCAAAAGAAATCAAAGACATCTCAGGTCTTACTCACGGTATCGGCTGGTGTGCTCCTCAGCAGGGTGCATGTAAGCTCACTCTCAACGTGAAGGAAGGCGTTATCGAAGAGTGTCTCGTAGAAACAATCGGTTGTTCAGGTATGACACACTCAGCAGCTATGGCTTCTGAGATTCTCCCAGGCAAGACAATCCTTGAGGCACTCAACACAGACCTCGTTTGCGACGCTATCAACACAGCTATGCGCGAGCTCTTCCTCCAGATCGTTTACGGTCGTACACAGTCAGCTTTCTCAGAGGGCGGTCTTATGATCGGTGCTGGTCTTGAGGACCTCGGTAAGGGTCTTATCTCACAGACAGGTACTCTCTACGGTACTAAGGTTAAGGGCACTCGTTACCTCCAGCTCACAGAGGGTTACATCACAAAGATGTATCTCGATGCTGACGACCAGGTTTGCGGTTACGAGTTCGTTCACATGGGCAAGTTCATGGACGCTATCAAGAAGGGTGTTCCAGCTGACGAAGCTCTCAAGAGTGTTACAGGTACTTACGGCCGTACAAAGGAAGAAGACGGTGCTGTTAAGTCTATTGATCCACGTAAAGATTAAGGAGGACATAATATGATTAGAGAAGTAAAATTCGAATCACAGGATCGCCGTATGCCTCAGATTCTCGCTTGTCTCGAGAAGCACGGCATTAAGTCAATCGAAGAAGCTAACGAAATCTGCGACAAGGCAGGTCTCGATCCATACATGACATGTGAGGAAACTCAGATGATCTGCTTTGAGAACGCAAAGTGGGCTTACGTAGTAGGTACTGCCATCGCTCTCAAGGAAGGTGCTAAGGACGCTGTTGAGGCAGCTAACTACATCGGCGAAGGTCTCCAGTCATTCTGTATTCCTGGTTCTGTTGCTGACGACCGTAAGGTAGGTATCGGCCACGGTGAGCTCGCTGCTCGTCTTCTCCAGGAAGATACTAAGTGTTTCGCATTCCTCGCTGGCCACGAGTCATTCGCTGCTGCTGAGGGTGCTATCAAGATCGCACAGATGGCTAACAAGTCAAGACCTGCTGACAAGCCTCTCCGTTGTATCCTCAACGGTCTTGGTAAGGACGCAGCCATGATCATCTCTCGTATCAACGGCTTCACATACGTACAGACACAGTTCGACTACTTCACAGGCGAGCTCAAGGAAGTTAAGCGCACAGCTTACTCTAACGGTCCTCGTGCTGCTGTAAACTGCTACGGTGCTGACGACGTTCGCGAAGGTGTTGCTATCATGTGGAAGGAAGACGTAGATGTATCTATCACAGGTAACTCTACTAACCCTACTCGTTTCCAGCACCCAACAGCTGGTACATACAAGAAGGAGCGTACTCGCGCTGGTAAGCCATACTTCTCAGTAGCTTCTGGTGGTGGTACAGGTCGTACACTTCACCCAGATAACATGGCAGCAGGTCCTGCTTCTTACGGTATGACAGATACTCTCGGCCGTATGCACTCAGACGCACAGTTCGCTGGTTCTTCATCAGTTCCTGCACACGTTGAGATGATGGGCTTCCTCGGTATCGGTAACAACCCAATGGTAGGTTGCTCTGTAGCTTGTGCCGTTAACGTTGACCTCGCTCTCAACCACAAGTAATAACTGACATTCAGTTAATTACAAATAAATAAAGTCTCCTGCAATCGTAATGGTTACAGGAGATTTTTGTGTTTATATGGCTTTAATGATGGTAAGCTAATGATGTGGAATTAGTCAAAAATCTTAGCTCTTCTCCTACTATTAGTTAGAGTTTGTGTAATGCAGAAATGTTTTGCTAAATCAGTTTTTCAGGTGCCAATTAGGTGCCAACTTTGGGCTTTATGAAAAAGTGGCACCTGAAATTAGGATAATTAGCTGTGTTTTAATTTGATATGCCTTACACAAACAAAACAACAAATGGAGAAACATTGTACATCGGTGTATTTTGTTCTAAAGAAAAGTCGTAAGGACAAAAATGGACTATCACCTATCGTTACTTACATCAATGTTAATACAGAGCGTGCCTCGTATTATACAGGTAAAAAGATTAAAGCGTCAGATTGGGATGCTGAAAAACAATTAGTCAAAGGGAAGTCGGAAGATGCCAAACTAATCAACGAATACCTTTACCAACTCCGTAATAAGGTCTTTCAAAAGGAGATTGAGTTGATGGAGAAAGGATTTATGATAACTGCCAATCTCTTAAAGGAAGCCGTTAATGACCATGTAGAGGCTGTTAATCAGAAAACGCTAATGGAGGTCTTCAACGATTTTCAGGCAATGCGCAAACCTCTTATAGGAAAGAAGATTGCAAAAGACACCTATGAGGACAACGATCTGACAGGACGATACATAAAGGAGTTCATGGAGAAGCAGTACCATCGCAGCGACATTTATCTACATGAGGTTAAGATTGGTTTCATCCAAGGTTTCCATACATTCTTGCTAACTGAAAAGAACAACCGTCAGAACTCATGCTCAAAACACTTGAAGTTCTTGAAGCAACTAATGAATATTGCTGTTGCCAACGGTTATGTGCAGTTCAACCCTCTTAATATATATAAGGTGGAGCGTGAGCCTGTTGAAATTGACTTCCTCGATCACAACGAACTACAGAAGGTTATTAACTTTGAGACTCCTATCAAGCGATTCGAGAGAACCAGAGACGCTTTCCTATTTGGATGTTTTACAGGTCTTGCATACATTGACATCAAGACTCTCCGTAAGGAACACTTTGAAACTGATGAAGAAGGTCGCATCTGGATTAAGAAGAAAAGAGTCAAGACTGGCGTTCTCTCTCGCATCCCTCTCCTACCTATGGCGAAGTTGCTGCTGGAAAAGTACAAAGATTGGGAAGGTGATATGGTTATGCCTATCCAGGATGCAACCGATGTAAACGAGAACTTGAAAGATATTGCAACACTCTGCGGCATCAACAAACGAGTAACTTTCCACACCTCACGCCACACCTTTGCATCAACAGTAACGTTGGCAAACAACATCAGTATTGAAGTTATCTCAAAGATGATGGGACATACAAACACACGCATGACAAGTAGATATGCCAAGCTCGTTGATAAGGCAATCGGTGAACAGATGGATAAGCTTTCGAGTCAATACGATGTCTAAGCGCATGTACTTATAACAAGTTCGATTTTTAGCAAGCTGGAGTCACTTTCAGCTTGCTTTACTTAGATTTGTGATAAAAATTGTTAGCATAATGGAAATAAAAAAATAAGGAGTGCTTATTTCGATATATTTTTTGTAATTTTGCAACCGTTATGAAACACATAAAAACAAATGTGGGTCAAAAGGTTGCCATTGTCCTTTCTAAAAAACAGGCAGGAGAATTGTTAACGAGCTATGATCTTTGTGTCTGCGGCTCTATTATTAACCACAAAATTATCATATAAAAAGGAAGGTATTAATAGATTTAAGTTGGTAAAATAGCGACTGCAATTTACTCGTGGAAGATCTTATTAAGATTAACGAGGGTCAAAAATGGGAGCGTACAATAATTGAACTACCGGATTTCAATAAAACTGGTTTAACCCCAATTATTATTGTATACATTCTTCAAGAAATAACGAATTATCTACTATCTAAATTAAAGAACAAAATCAAGGAAGATATAAAAATCTCTTTTGAACTTAAGAAATCCAAGGAATTTACAGAGACAACAAAAAACACTATTGTTAATAACGAGAAGTCTTATGCGAGAACAATTTTCTCTATATTAACAAAATCAAGTGGATATCCCTGTACAAAGCATGACAATGATAAAGTCTATTTTGTTTATTATACCTTGGTTTATAATTCGTTACAAAACTTAAATTACAGAATATCGGAAAAGAAGATAAGTCAAAGATTATTTTGTCAAACTTTCGGCATATACGAACCACGTCTATCTAAATATAAAAAAATTGTAGAATCTAATAATTTTAATTGTGTACTTGGGCAAATAGAAAATATTTTATTATAACATGGTCACAGCATCTAAGTTAACGCTTAGGTGCTTTTTTTATATGAGTTGGCGTAAACTTTCAAGTGGTCTTACGCCAACTTTTGCTAGCACCATACATTGTTAGTACCTTTGCATCAGTTTATTAAAAAATAAATAAAAATTATGGAAAATAAAGAACTTAAAATTATGTTCAGTCTTGATGGCTACAAGGCTATCGCAGTAGTGTCACTCGCAGTTATCTCTGTATATGCTGCAAAGAAATTCGTGGACAAACTTTATAGTGCGTCCGTAGTTGTTAACGCCGACAATTCTATTATTGAAGGCAAGTAAAAATAATATAATATATGGAAGAAAAATTTATTAAAGATTTTCACAAGTTAATCCCTAAACTGAGTAAGGGAACACAAAAAGAGGTAAGAACCATCCCTATCAACTTTAGTTCTGTTAGTACATGTGTTATTATTATATGTGCCATAGGAATTGGTGGATATTATTTTGGCTATAATCGTGGCAAGAAGAAATTATTGCCCATCGTTAATGAATTGTCAGATCGAGTTCTTAAATTAGAGAATTAGTAATCTAATATGCCCTTGGTGAATAACCAGGGGCTTTACAATTATAATGAATAATAGCGTTATAAACAACAAACTTATATCTTGTGCTTTGGATATTACAGCTACATGGATTAAAGATTACATCCATACTAGAGCACATCGTCAACGCAAGGAAGTCACTTTAACCGAACGTATTGAGTCATTAAAATCAAGAATTATCAAATTAGAGAAAAAGGCTGCAACTAATAGCACTGAGACGGACAAGAACGTGACAGACAAACTAGAATGGGAAAGTATTGAAGCTGCTGTAGAAAGAGCAAAGAGTAATCCAGAAGTTAAATGGGTACTACCTGGCATTATAAAGGAGGGCTCTATATGCAATCTTCAGGCAGTAGAAAAGGTTGGTAAATCAATATTGGTAACACAAATAGCACATGATTGCGCATACGGACTTATTTCTAAGATTATTGAGAACTGTAATGAACAAGTAAATAAGCAAGAAGTATTCCTGTATGATGCAGAATTAGATGATGACGATATGATTGAACGTAATATAAATCTCCATGACAACAGAATACGTCGTTGTCGTAATGCCGAGTTTGATTCTGTCGAAGCTCTGTTTAATCATGTTGAACTTTCCGTTAAAGGGATAGAATCTAATGCCCTGATTATAGCAGACAACATAAGTGCTATTTGTCCTAAATTTACAGAAAAAGATGTAAAATATGCACGAAGCCGTATTAAATATTTGCAAGAGAACTTTCTTAAATCAGGCTATCGTTTAACAATCATTCTTGTTCACCATACAAAATCGGGTGTTTTGGGAGTTGATGTACATGATAGCGCAGGTAGTCGATATTGGACACGATTATCTAAACTCAATTTGGCTTTTTCTGAAACTCGATTCGGAAGCAATATCAAGCTGCTATCGATCGCAAGCGGCAGAAACAAAATCAAAAATCTAAAAGCAGATGAAGGTATTTGTCTTAGACTCGCAGATCAGCCTTATCCACATTTTGTTAATAATGGTACTGTCAAAATTAACGAAGCGATACCTGTGAAACATAATAGTCGTTGCACCAAAACTGAATCGACCTTCAATCAGGTAGCTCAAGCCTCCTCTGTAATCTGGAAGCTACAACCTGATGAAGTGGATTATGTTGCGCAGAAATACGTTCCTAAAGAGTACGGTCTTGGCAAGTTAGCAATATACCTATTAAACAAAAGAGGACTTGAAGATACTAAAAAATCTCGTAATTTAATGAAAAATGCTGTTGATCGAGCACTGAAAAGAAAAGGATTGAAATAAAGGTAAATGGTGGTCCATTATGACTGCCATTTATTATTTGCAGCAACATAGGCACTTGTATTAAGAGGGTACTTCTACCTCTGAAGGCTACTCTCTTTGCTACTTATCTGCTACCCCATTGCTACTGTATCTGCTACCCCATTGCTACTGCAATGATTACTCTGATAATCAACAATATAAACATGCTACCCTTATGTGTTGAACAATTAATCTTTACTAGCAAAAGTTGATTATAAAGAAAAAAACAGGAAGGCTTTGATGCTCTTCCTATTCTTTTTGTCTATGATAATGACTACGCTATTTTAGGTATCTCCCTGAATTTATAGCCATTGTTGCACACACCACCAGACCTGAGATTATTATGGATGCTACCTGCTTTCATGTTAAGGTCATTGGCTGCATCATTCATGGTATTATACTTAGTCCTGGTTCCATCGGGTGCTATAGCCTCTACAGCACGTCCTCTTTTCTGTTGGGCGGCTTTCATGTTGTCTCTCATGGATTGTGGGATTGGGTGATTCTTCCAGTATGCCCCATTTGTCTTTACCCACTCCTTTGCGGCATTAGTAGCAGCCTGTGGTACTATACCCTTCTGTCTATCGGACTGTGCCTTTCTCATTGCATCGGTACGCTTCTTCCCTAAATTACCCATGCTTATCTTTTGCTTGGTCTTTAAGGATAAGACACGACCTTTGTTAGAGGCAGAGATTTTAGCCTTGGTTGCAGCTGTGTGAGTTCTACCTAAAGATGCTGCACCAATCTTTGCCCGGTGTGTCTGACTGAAATTCCTTCCTTTATTGCCAGTTCCACCCTTGGACTCATTATAGCCTTCAACGATAGTATTATACTTGTCGATGTAGGCTTCTTCAAGTTGATAAAGTTTGGCTTTCAGATCCTCCACGTCATAATATTTGTCAACGCTTTCAAGGACATGGTAAGTCCAGTTGTTTACACCCCACTTTCGTTTTGCCTCAGTTAGTCTGCCATTAGCGTATTTGTCATCAGTCTTTCTCCAATTTCGCTTACGGTTCTTTTCATCCATAGTCTCGCCTATATATGACCAACCATATTCATTGCCCTTTACCAAGTTGCTGTAGCGATAAACAATACCATGTAAAGGTACGAAGGTGATTGTCATATTGAGTTCAGTATCATTGGCTGTAACATCAATGTCATACTTGTTCCTGTCTAGTTTGTATCTCTTCCGCATCATTTTTTTATAACGAGGAATAAAGCTACGAATCAAGACAGTTCCTTGACGAATGGATTTAGGACTACAATCGAAAAATTCAAGAGGTTTGCTATTTGAAACTTCATGACCTGTGATTATTTCTGCGTCTGAAATTCCGATAACCTTCTTTTTTGGCAAATTAAGATTACGCTTCCAAGTAAATGAAATGGAATGCTGATTTATTCTGGTTACGAAAAAACTCACAACTCCAGTTCCATAAACTTTGTCATATTTTGGTTGTAGTTTTTTCTCAATGTCGTTGGCAAGTTCTCCCAAAGTACAGACCTTACCAAATATTTCAAAAATTTCCATGATGAAAATTATTTTATGGTCGTGAGCAAGACTATTCTTACTCAAAAATTAGAATTTGAGAGGCTTTGAACAGAGTTTCATGGTATTTATTTGAAGCAACTTGTTCAATAATTTAAGGGGCGAGAATAGCATAAAAATAAGGTTCAGAGCATACTACAGGATTCTATATGCTCGCTTATTATCTTTTTTGACTATTTTACATCCTATCAACTTCTCGATGTCATTTGCCTTTGCTGTTTTGTTCAGACCAAGAGCTAAATAAACTTCCTGAAGAATCCTCTTGACCTCTTGTTTGCTGTAAATCTGACCAGAAATAAATCTTGATGCAACTATATTTTCGATGCCTATAGAATTTCGTGCGTCGATTATTTCTTTGTCAATTTTCCACGGATCAAAGCCACAAGCCACAATTCGATCCATGCTTGTATTCATAAAATAAGTTCCGATGTCGTTATAACCACCATCCCTGAGTGCTGCAAAAAACTCGTTTTGAAGATGTGGATAAGCCATAAAGTAATCAGAGGCAATCTTTATTCTGTCTCGTTTGGCTTTATCAGAGAATACAGCATCAAGTAGATTCAATAGTTCTTGAGCTGGTTCACTAAGATTGTTCCTGAAAGTATTGGCAGAACTCATAATCATAAGAGATTTATAGTTCTTGATAATATCCTTGCAATAACGCTCATTGGCTATTATCATCGGATTTATCTCAGGTCTGTCGTTAACGATTCTCAGGCAATAATCTTTCGGACTTTTCTCTATCGCAATAATCAAATTCTGCAATGCTATGTTCTTTCGTTCTGGACTTGCGTCATTATAAAGTCCGATTTGGTCCAGGCTTGCATATTCTTTTTTTTTCAGCATTGTATCAAACTCGTTTTCTGTTATATCACTCTTGCTGTCCGTATAGTACATGTGGATGGTAGTACGGAAAAGATTGTATTTTAGCCTTTGTCTTCCTACGATCTGAGGAAGGTCTGATGCAATATCGAGTGAAAGGCTATCGACATTATAGTTGGCTATCACATAGGTACTGGCGTTAGAACTACAGAAATCCACACCTTCAAAAGCAGTTCTCGTAACAAAGGTGAATGTATTATGTCGCTCATTCTCCTTAGGGATTCTGCTTTCGATACTAAGGCTTGTATTGATTCCCTTGATAATCTTTTCATTCTCTGGAGTGTCTGCACATATAATAGTCACGTCGGCAGGATCGATACACTTCTGCTTGGTTATATACTTCCTGAGAATCTTTCTTATATCCTGTATGCTATTAAGGAACATAACGGCTTCATAACTATATACAGCACATCCCACCTCGTATATAACATCGAAGAAATGCCGTCCTCCCTGGTCTGTGTGCATCTGATAGTATTTGTATATGTCATCAAAGGCACTAACAGGACTTTTACAGCTATGCGTCTTTAAGTTGATTTGTGTAGTAGCCCCAAACTCCAGTTCGTAATAATCTACCTGATAAATCTGAAATTCTGGTATCTGGCTCATATACTCACAAACAGGAGTAGCAGAAACAAATAGCAGATTCTCATATCGGAAGAGTGAATGTAGGAATTTTGATAGCACCTGGTTCATGACGTTCTCTTTCATACGCACATCTTTTATAAGACAGTGTGATTCATCTATGACAATTCTAAAGACTCTGTTAACATCCAGTCTAAAGAAGTTTTCAAGCATTCCTGATAAACTGTCGAAAGAGTCATAAGTCACGAGTATCTTCATCGGCAGGTTATTTTCCTTACAATACTGCTGATACAAACCAAACTCAAACTGTAGGTCTAAAGGAGTCTTATTGCTCTTCTTTTCTCTATTGAAGTAAAAACATTTCCCCAAGAACTCAGGTTGACCTATTTTATCCTGAATAAGTCTAAGACGTGGAGATACTAAGATTGTGTGATAGTTGTTGCGTAAACAGTAAGTAGTAAATCCACATCCTGTTACTTGTTTGTTCAATAAGTATCTTCCTCTACTGAAATAATGGTCTAAAACATACTGACCATTTCCATCAACCCATTTTGTGATATAATCTACATTGGGGTTAACTGTAAGTTTTCCTCTGTTTATAATCATAGTGTGGTTCAATATATTTATAAGAGTGTGGTGTCTTTTTTTGGAGTAAATCGCTATATTTCCTATGTAAGTAAGCAATTATTAGTAAAAAAAAGCACCTTATGTTTTTCTTTGAGACTAGGCTCCAAGCCAAGCCCTTTTCTTCCACTTTGTTCCAGAAAAGCCTGCCTAGTCTCTTCTCTTTTATCGCTCCGCTCGAAAAGAGAAAATAGGGAATTAACCATATATCTATTCTCTGTTGGAGCAAAGCGACAATAGAGAAACCTGGTGGCTTGACTGACCGAAGGGAAGGAAAGGGTAGGCAGAATTGACGAAGGAAATTCTGGGGAACAGGTTTAAGGAAAAAGAAAAAGTGAGGTAATGTTTTCATTATTTTAACCTCACTCTTACAATTATTTCTGATTCTCGTATAATCCATCAAACATTTCCTTTATCTCATTGTAAGCTTTCATGACATAATCTTTCTTCTGGTCAATGAATACTTTCTTTAGCTCACAAAGATAATCATGTAAGTCAATAATTCTTTCAACATCATATCCGCAATACACTTTGGTTATTCCCCAAAATAAGAGTTCTTTTTCTGCAAGTTCAATTTTGTCATCATCACAAAATACCAACAAATCTACAAAGTCTCTTCGTATTGCATTCGGATGACCAGGCATAGTACAAGCATCAAAAGAGTCGATGTCATTGTCAATTATATCACACATGCCAAAAGATGCCTGGACTACTAATTTATCACACCTCATTGTATAAGGATTATATAAATACTTCATTACCTTAACCAGCCCCATATATTTGTCGTTGTAATAGGTAGGTAAGTCAGGGATAATTTCATAATAATCCTTCACACTGTTAATTTCACTTTGAGCCATTTCATTAAATTCTGGCTCTCTCTTTTTGTCATAATCTAATTTACACATATAATTCTTCGTCTTGTAAATATTCAGCAATATCGTCATCGGTTATGTTGCCTCCAAGTTCTTTCTTTAGTTCTTTGGCGACTCGGATAGCATCTTTACATATACCTTTGAAATCATGTATGGCAGATAGTTCCTTAAATATATCCCACTGTCGATTACTCCAAAGATTTACATGGTCATCCTTGAACTCCATACGCGATGTATAAAACTTTCTTGAAAAAGATGACCAGTAGAAAAAGTTGAAGTCCACAAGATAATCAGATACCGTATTAGATACTAGCAAAGCTCTGTCGTGCACTTCTTTGTCAAAAGTACCCATAAGATACGAAGCTGCCATAATGATAGCCCTTCTTTTGATTATCTTAGGGAAAGTGTCATCATCCAGAATAATTATATCTCTTTCTTGGTCTGGAGCTGACTCGTCCCATTCACCTCTCATTACTTCCCATGCTTCTGATGGATCACTAAAACTTTGGATTCCATAATACTCTTCATCGTCATTGACATTTTTTTCAGTTAAGATAAGTTCTTTGATAATTTTTTTATTCATATTATATTTGTTTTCAAGTTAAGTCTCTTAGCAAATACCTATACTCTGGCACTGCTATTAACTTCCCTCTATGAGTAAAGTTTTAAGGTTTAGAGAAGAGCATTTTGCATCATTTCTCTTCTCCAATAACCGTAATCGTTAACGTCTCTTGCCAAGGAAAGAACTGTATATCCTTTACTCCCTCAATGGCTTGGGAGCACATGAACGCTCTTTTTATTTCGTCCTCAGATACATAATAAGAACCAGCATATCCAAGAAGCATGAAGGACGGCTTTACGCCAGGTTGCAGAAAAAAATAATCCTCTGGCAAGCCTGTTATAAACTCACAATCTATATCCTTCAATACCTCTCCTTGCATATAGTATTTTGTATCTCGACGGAAGTAAATCTTGGCTATGTTCTTGTTTTTGTCATATCTATAGCCAACCCCGATTGCTCCCATTTCAGGGTAATAGTTCATAGTCAGGTACGCCAATATATCACCTAACTCATTCTCATTTTTTACTGTGTCCGTATCAATCTCCAGACCTTGCATTAAAAATTTCATACGTTGTCCTCCTTTTTTGTTTTTTGTGAAATGATATAAAGACTACAATCGAACTCGTCATTAAGATATTTGACAAGGGAATTGTAGGCATCAACTCTTTTTCTGTCTCGTGGGCATATCATAAGTATCTCTTGCAGCCCGATTTTAATTTTACTGCCAGGGTTGAGAGAGAAGCCGTTATCTCTTAGTGCTTCGAGGTCTCTTATAAACTTACCCTTAACTATCTTTTCAGCTTTATTCTGTTCCTCGGAGTGCTGATTATTCTCCTGTCCTTCGCCGACTACTCTAAATTCATCGGTAACAAAGGAAAACTGATATTCAAACATATCGTCAAAACTTACTATTATTCTTACATATCTAAGGGTTTCTGTTCATTTTCGACCTTTTTTGTGGGTGGTATAAATATGGACAGTTGAGATCGTTTGATAACCTTAGAATTGAAAGTAGTATAATCTACGTGTACCGGGGAATAAACTGGTACAATCTGCCTGCAAAAGATATTCATTGCCTAAAGATGATTTGGGAATAACTTTGAATATTGGTTATTGCTCTGCTTATATAGTCGCTCATGGTATCGACAAAATAAGGTGGGTGATAATCGTGGAGGTAGAATTTATAGAGAAGAGTCGGACTAAGAGTGTCTGACCTTCTTTTTTTGTCCTAAAATCAAACTAGGATGCCACAGAATCTGAACGCCTTATATATGTATAGAAATCAATTACTTAACAATTTCATAATAACTTAAAACGTGTAAAAAATGAACAAATTCAAGACAATTTTCAAGGGTGTGGTAGCATTCACAACCCTTGCAGTAGGACTCATTGACGTGTATAACTTTACAAGAGGTCATGTATGTCCTGCTATCAAAAACTATTCTAATCGTCGTTCTGGCACTACAGAGGATGTTGTTGAACTCCAGGACGCAGAAACTATCACCGAGGAATAATATGGGAAACGCCAAAGCCTCGATGTAACAATCCTGGTACTCGACACAATAGTCCATGTACTAAAGAACGTGAAGAAGCTGATTGAAATTTATGACAAATGCAATAAGGCTAAATCTAAATCAGCAAGTAGTAAACCTCCGTAAAACAGCAATGTAATATGGAAAAGAGAAATCTCATAATCAGAGCCGAAAATCGGAACGGCAATGTGAGGCTTATTTTCATGGGAAGACGCAGAATATCCCTAAAGCCAAAGAGTATTTTCCGAGCAGTATGTTAACTCCTTAAACCTAAAAAGAATATGGAGAAGAACAACAAACCAACTATGACCATAGAACCTATAGAGGCTCAGGTCGTATCGGAAGTAACATTAGGTCTCGACGATCCAGAAATCATAGAGGCAGAAGTTATCGAAGAAGAAGATTGGGGTGACAATCATCCTAACTTCATAGAGTCAAACACTCAGGCTATCACGCTTGAAGAATTGACCACAAAGAATGTTATTCCAACTTTCAGCGATAATACACTTACCATAAGTCACCAGAATTTTATCGGTGCGGTATGCAAAATGGCTGAACAAGTATTTGGAGAATTAACACCTGTTGAGATTCGTGTATCACATCCAATTATCGGACGTGTACCATCGGCTCAACACAAGAAAGCAAGTGAACTTCTTGACGAAGAAAAGACAGTATTCTATCAGCGTATGGCTTGGGTATGTCATGTCAAGAACTTAACTCGTGCAATCAACGGACAAACCGTACATTTATGTATTGGAGGTGTCCGAAGTTACCACCAAGACAAGCTCTATAATCGCCAAAGTCCTTCAAAGTTCGTATGCTTTGTTTCTTGGCAGGTGAGAGTTTGCTCGAATTTAATGGTTCAGTGTTCAGGAACAAGTGGAACAATAGAGTGTCAAACAGAGGCTGACATCATGCAGAAGTCTCTTGAACTTTTCCGCAGTTTCGATCCACACAAAGAAGAGAACCTACGTCTCTTGGAGAACCTTCATAACACTCCTATCACAGAGACACAATTCTGTAACATTATCGGAAGATTACGCTTACTGCAAAATCTACCTGTAACCGAACAGAAACTACATCCATCATGCACTATCGGCGATCAGGCTGTTAATGCTATGGTGAAAAACTATGTATCAGACCCTAACTTCGGCAAGAAGGAAGGAGAAGAATACACATGCTGGAATCTTTTACAGAACTCTACGGAAGCAATAAAGTCATCTTATATTGACCGTTGGCTCGACCGTAATCAGAACTGTACTGATTTCGCAATCGGAATCCAGAAAGCCCTCAATGGTGAAGACACAGAAGGTTACGACTGGTTCCTCAACTAACATCCATTTCACTCGCTCTGGTAGCTAATCATAGGAATGGACGGGAAGGTATAACAATATCAATATCAACGAAAGAAGATAAAGATGGAGTTGTACCTTCCTTTTTGTATGTAATCAACCTTATTTATTCACAAATTAAATTTTATCACAACTATGTGTAAAATCCAAATCAATCTGCCTGTTATTCCAGAAGGAGCAACAGACAACGAAAGAAGAACTATCATGTTCGAGTATCTTTCAAACCTCGACCTTTCAGAGGTTCTTGAAAAGCGTGACAAACTCAGTTATCTCTCATGGGCTAACTGTCTGGAGTTGCTGTATAAGG
>JAKSLI010000029.1 GCA_024401305.1 Bacteroidaceae bacterium
GAGAAGAACCATGCTCTCGTTACTTCTGCTCAGGAAATGATGCAGGGTAAGATTGCCGGTGTGAACATCACTACTGGTGGCGGTACTCCTGGTGGTAGTGCTTCCATCCGTATCCGTGGCGGTTCTTCACTCAACGCTTCCAACGACCCACTCATCGTCATCGACGGTGTGGCTATGGACAACCAGGGCGTAAAGGGTTCTCCTAACGCTCTCGCTCTCGTAAACCCTAACGACATCGAGTCTTTCACTGTTTTGAAGGACGCTTCCGCAACAGCCATCTACGGTTCTCGCGGTTCCAACGGTGTCATCATCATCACAACAAAGAAGGGTCGCAAGGGCTCTGCTCCTCAGGTAAGCTACAACGGTAGCGTATCTTACTCTATGGTAGCAAAGAAGACTGAGGTGCTCAATGCCACTGAATATCGCGACTTCGTAAAGACTTACTACGGCGAAGGTTCTGACGCTTGGAACCTCCTCGGCAACTCTGAAACAGACTGGCAGGACGAGATCTATCGCCCAGCAGTAAGCTCTGACCACGCTGTTACCCTCCAGGGCGGCTTGAAGAACATGCCTTACCGCATCAGTGCAGGTTTCACTGACCAGGACGGTGTGCTCAAGACTTCAAACTACCAGCGTACAACAGCTAGCGTGAACCTCAACCCAACATTCTTCGAGGATCACCTCAAGCTGAACATCAACGGCAAGTTCATGTACACTCACAACCGTTATGCTGACGGCGACGCTATCCACAGCGCAGTTCGCATGGACCCTACACAATCTCCTTACGACAACAGCGACCCTAACTTCCACGGTTACTTCGGATGGAAGAATCCTGCTTCTGATGCCATGAAGGGCTACACAAGCATCACAAACTCAAACGCTGTTGACAACCCTCTCGCACTTCTCTACGGCACTAACGACCGCGCAAACTCTTACGACTATCTCGCAAACGTAGAGGCTGACTACCAGATTCACGGTTTCGAGGACCTCCGTCTCCATGTGAACCTCTCTGGTGACTGGGCTAACGGTCGTCAGAACACTGACAAGACTACTTGGCATCCTAACACATTCTACTACGGAAACACCGGCTACACTTACGAGAAGAAGCACAACCTCGTAGGTACAGCATACGCTCAGTACTACAAGGACCTCTGCGAGACTCAGCACATCGACATCATGGCTGGTTACGAAATGTCAGAGCTCATGTACAGCGGCGACAGCAAGTACTCTCGCATCGTACCTCTCGATGGCGACTATGACGAGAAGACAGGCATCTGGAAGCAGCACAGCCGTCTCCAGTCATTCTACGGTCGTTTCAACTACATCGGTTGGGATCGCTACATGCTCACAGCAACAGTTCGTCGCGACGGTTCTTCACGTTTCAGCCAGCATTGGGCTACATTCCCTGCATTCGCTTTCGGTTGGAAGATCAGCGAGGAGTCATTCCTCAAGAACGTGAAGGCTATCGACGAACTCAAGCTTCGCCTCGGTTGGGGTAGAACAGGTCAGCAGGACGGTAGCGAAATCGGCAACTACTCTTACTTCGCAAACTACGACGTAAACACTAACAACGTTGACGGTCGCTATCCAATCCTCGGCGTAAACGAGTCAGGTCTCCTCTATCGTCCACAGGCATACAACAAGAATCTCAAGTGGGAAACTACAGAGACTCACAACGTAGGTCTTGACGCTACATTGTTCCGCAACCGCGTAAGCGCAAGCGTTGACTACTACTTCCGCAGAACAACAGACCTCATCAACAAGGCTTCTATCCCTGCAGGTTCAAACTTCCGCAACCAGGTTATCTCTAACATCGGTTCGCTCGAGAACCGTGGTGTTGAGGCTTCTCTCACAGTTCGTCCTATTCAGACAAAGGATTGGCAGTGGGAAGTTACTGCAAACTTCACTTACAACAAGAACAAGATCACTGAGCTTACAGGCGAGTCTTCTATCGTGAAGACTGGTGGCATCAGCGCTGGTACCGGTAATACTGTTCAGGTTCAGAAGGTTGGCTACCCAGCAAACTCTTTCTATGTATATCAGCAGGTTTACGACCAGGCAGGCAAGCCTATCGAAGGCGTATATGTTGACCGCAACGCAGACGGCAAGATATCAGAGGAAGACCTCTATGTATATAAGAGTCCAGCAGCTCCTTACTTCGCAGGTCTCAGCTCACGCCTCCAGTACAAGAATGTTGACTTCGGATTCGGTCTTCGTGGCAGCTTCGGCAACTATGTTTACAACGACCGTCAGGCAAGCTACGTAAACGTTAGCAAGCGTTACGACTCTTCATTCAACTACCTCCAGAACGCAACTGCACTCTCTATCGAGAACAACTGGGCTACTTACGACCACGTACTCTCTGACTACTTCGTGCAGAACGCTTCTTTCATCAAGCTCGACAACATCACCCTCGGTTACTCTTTCGCAAACCTCTTCAATGGTGGCAACTACAAGGGCCTCAACGGTCGTCTCTACCTCACTGCAACAAACGTTGCTACTTGGACAAACTACGACGGCGTAGATCCTGAAGTAGGTGGCGGTATCGACGGAACTATCTACCCTCGTCCATTCTCATTGACAATGGGTCTGAGCCTTAATTTCTAATCCTTAGGATATGGAAATTGTAAATTGTAAATCTGTAAATTGTAAATAAAAAGTATGAACTTCAAATATATAAGAAATATTGTTCCTGCTGCAGCCTTCGCGCTGACAATGGGATTGAGTTCTTGCGATTTCCTTGATGTGGAGCCTCTCGACCCAAACAACGTTTCTACCGTTGACGAGGTTAGTCTCTATACCAAGTGTTACGCAAACATGGCTCTTGCCGGCAATGGCGGTGCCAACGGCGACTGCGACATCGACCGTCTCGACGGCGGTACTACAGGTTTCGTACGCCAGCTCTGGAATGCAAACGAACTTACAACAGACGAGGCTATCTGCGCTTGGGGTGATACTGGTATTCCTGCTTTCAACTACAACCAGTGGGATGCTTCTCATCCAATGCTCGAAGGTTTCTACAACCGTCTCTACGCAGGTATCAACTACTGCAACCACTATCTTGATGTCTGCAAGGATGTAAACGAGACTCGTCAGGCAGAAGTACGCTTCCTCCGCGCTCTCTACTACTATTATCTCATGGACTGCTTCGGAAATGTGCCTTTCGCTACAGAGATTTCTGCAGAGGCTCCACAGCAGATCAAGCGTGCTGACCTTTTCACTTGGATTGAGTCTGAGTTGAAGGAAGTTGAAGACAAGCTCCTTGAACCAAAGGCTCGCAAGAGCACTGACGAAGGTTACGGCCGCGCTGACAAGGATGCAGCATACCTCCTCCGCGCTCGTATGTATCTCAATGCTGAGGTTTACACAGGCAAGGCTCAGTGGCAGAATGCCAAGGATTATGCAAAGAAGGTAATCGACGGTCCTCACAAGATTTGGAAGCAGGGCAAGAACGGTTTCTCAGCTTACCAGATGCTCTTCATGGGCGACAACGGCGAGAACGGCGCTTCTCAGGAAGCTATCCTCCCTCTTCTCCAGGACGGAAAGACTACCACTTCTTGGGGTACTACTCTCTTCCTCATGGCTTCTTGCTGGAAGGCAGACATGGACACTGAAGGCAACTACAACACTACTGAGTTCTGGGCTGGTAACCGTGCTCGCGCAGCATTCGTTGCAAAGTTCTTCCCTAACGGCGACGCTCCTGCTGTTTCTCTCTCAGACATGCCAATCGTTGCTGGTGACGACCGTGCTCTCCTCTTCGGCATCGACCGCGAGCTCACAGTCTCAAACCCTAACGAATATACTTCAGGCTACTCTGTAGGCAAGTTCCGCAATACTTACACTTCTGGCTCTACAGGCCATAGCACTCAGTTCATCGATACAGACTTCTTCCTCATGCGTTCTGCTGAGGCTTACCTCATCTTTGCAGAGGCTGATGCTCGTCTCAACAATGGTCAGACATCTCAGGAAGGAACTGATTACATCAACGAACTCCGTGAACGTGCCAACACTACTACTTATCCACAGTATTCAGTAAACCAGATTCTTGATGAGCGTGCTCGTGAGCTTTATCACGAAGGCTTCCGTCGTACAGACCTCATCCGCTACAACCTCTTCCACACAGCCGACTATGTTTGGGAATGGAAGGGCGGCGCACAGAACGGTTCTTCATTCTCTGCTGATCGCGACATCTTCGCAATCCCTGCAGAGGATATCAACGCAAACCCTAACCTTACTCAGAATCCTGGTTACTAAAAACCTAATCACAATGAAAAAGATATTTTCTTATGCAATGATGCTGCTTGCCGGCACTTTTGCAATGACATCTTGCGACAAGGATGTGGAGTGGAATCCTACTCTTACACAGCCAACATCCTTTGTCCTCAACGACCCTGCCGTGAGCAATGGTCTCGTTGACCTCGCTAAGTCTGAGGGCATCGAGCTTTCTTGGTCACAGCCAGAGGGTTATACTGACATGAACGCGCCGATTGTGCCTACTTACACAATCGAGATTTCTACTGAAGGCACCTTCAACAAGGCTTTCGATGCCATGGCTGAAGACAACACTGGTGCCGACTACTTCGCTCTCGACGAGACTACTACTCTCTGCAAGACTTCCATCCCTGCGTCTGAGATTGCAAAGGGCATCCAGCAGGTTTGCCAGTATGAAGATGGTCATCTTCCACAGGTTAAGGGTCTTGTTGCCCGCGTAAAGGCTGCTGTAAGGGAAGCTTCTGGCAAAGAGCGCTACCCTATCTATTCTAATGAGGTGAGCCTTTCCGTTGTTCCTTACTACATCGAGCTTAGCGACGCTGATCCTAACTGGTGGTATCTCATCGGTGGCGACATCGCTAACGGTAAGTGGGGTGATGATATTCCTACATCCCTCTTCCCTCTCCAGCCTCAGAGCGGCTATGATTTCGACAAGAAGACTGGCGACGGTGCTCTCACTTGGACTGGCTATGTTGCTGGCAACGGCTTCAAACTCAAGAAGGCTCCAGGCGACTGGGATCACCAGTGGGGTATGAACGGCTCAGACTTCGTTGAGAACGACGGTGGTTCTGGCAACATCTCTCTCGCTGCCGGCTATTACACTATCACTCTCGACACCAAGTCTCACACTCTCAAGGCTGATGCTTACGACGGTGCTCCTGCCGTTTACGAGACTATCCACCTCATGGGAACTATCGACGGTTGGGGCGATGGCGTTGCAATGTCTCCTATTACCACATTCGAAGGTGCTATCAATAACCACGACTGGTACATTGAATACACTCTCAAGGCTAACGAAGAGATCAAATTCAACATCGGCAACTGGGACACTAACTGGGGTTCAGAGCCAGAGCGCAAGCTCTCTGACGGTCTCTACGGCTATGGTACAAACAACGGTCCAAACATCGTTGTACCAGAAGCAGGCAACTACCTCATCATCTTCAACGACATCACTGGTTACTACCGTTTGATTAGAAAATAAGACCCCTCCCAACCTCCCCACAGGGGAGGGGCCTCAAATTCCTAACTATAAACAAAATCCCCCTACTTCGCTTGGATTCCTCCCCCTTGGGGGAGTTAGAGGGGATCAATAACTCAAAACTATGTTAAAGAAATTATTATACGGATTTGCACTCCTTTCTGCAGTCGTTTCTTGTTCTGACGACAACTACGACTGGGGCACAACTCCTCAGCACAATGACCAGCCGGAGGTTGTCACTTTCGGCAACGGTAGCGTATCTGCTGTTGATGTCATTGACTTCGCAACTATCGCTGACGGTCAGGAATATGTAAAGGTGTGCAACATTGTAGCTCCTACAGCTACTGACGGGGCTTACGACAGTCCTAAGTATGAAATCGACCTCGAGGGCGACGATGCTGTTTACCCTCTCAACGAGAACGGCGAGATGAAGGCAGCCGACCTCAAGAAGTATGTTGAGGACCACTTCGGCAAGGCTCCTTACGTTCGCGAGATTCCTGCAATGGTTTCATTGTGGATTTCAAACGGTGAGACTACCGTCAAGACAGCTTCTTCTGACATCTTCAACGTGAAGGCTAAGCTCTCTGCTCCTGAAATCTCTGAGCACTACTACATCATCGGTCAGCCGTCAAAGTGGGAAGCTAACTGCACAGATCTCCCATTCGAGCATTCTGACAAGAACGTTTACGACGACCCTATCTTCACCGTTACATTCTCTACCGAATGCGCTAACGATGAGGGCGACATCTGGTTCGCTGTTGTTGACGACAAGACTGTTGCTTCAAACGATTGGTCAATGGTTCTCGGTGCTAAGGAAGGCAATGGAAACAACCTCATCGGCGAAACAGGTCTCATCGCACGCCGTTCTGAAATCGGAAACGATGGTTCATTCTTCATCCATGTTGGCGATGCAAAGGCTGTCAAGATGACTCTCAACATGATGGAGGGCACTTACCTCATCGAGACTATCGACTACGCTCCTTTCATCTACTTCATCGGTTCTACTGACGGTTGGTCAGCATCAGACCAGAAGCTCGCCCTCACAGACGTGAACAATGGTCTTTACACTGGCTACTGCTATGTTGCAGACCCTAACGGATGGGGACTCGCATTCAAGTTCCAGCGTGCAGCAGGTTCATGGGACAACGAGATCAATGCCGGCACATTCTCTTCAAAGACTGGCGTTACTGGCGACAACAACATCGAGGTTGCAGAGGAAGGTATCTATTACTTCGAGGTTTCTTTGGGCGCAGGTTCTATCTCTGCAACAAAGATCAACAACATGAACCTCGTTGGTGACTTCAACGGTTGGAATAAGGCTGACGATGCACAGCAGATGACTTGGAATGCTGATGAACTCTGCTTCGTTAAGGAAGGTGCTGGCGTTTCTGCCAACGGATGGAAGTTCACTGCCAACAACGATTGGGGCATCAACCTCGGTGGCACAACAAGCAACCTCGTTGGCAATGGCGACAACCTCAAGGCAGAAGGCTCTACAATCAAGCTCTACCCTTGCCGCAACACTTCCGACAACATCTACTGCACAGTTGAATAATAAGCCACTGTTCCCGACGGTTCCGCCGTCGGAAAAACAATAGCCACAGTTCCCGGCGCTTTTCCGCCGGGACTCATAAACCTCACAATAATGAAAAAATTACTTCTCTCAATACTAGCTGTTGCTGCTCTTTTCGTGAGTGGCACAGCTTCTGCCCAGGAAGTTGACCACGAAAAGGGTTACAACTTCATCGGCGTGAAGGGTGGCGCACAGATGACGCTCACTCACTACAGCCTTGGCGACCTCATCACTCCGCAGTTCGGCATCTATGCTGGTCGTTACTTCAACCAGTATGTCGGTGCTCGCATTGATGTTACCGGCTATCAGAACAAGGGTGGTTTCCAGGCAGACCGTTACGACTTCGTCGGCGCTGACACTCCTTACAAGTTCAACGCTTGCACAGCCGACCTCGACCTCCTCATGAACATGACAAACATCCTCAATCCTAACCGTGCTTGCCATGCTTTCAACTGGAACCTTCTCGCTGGTTTCGGCGTGAACTATTCTTGGGATTACGATGAGTTCAAGGATGCTACAAACAGTTTCAAGTACTACGTTGGACAGGAGCAGTGCGGCACAAAGCACGCTACTTTCAACGGTCGCCTCGGCACACAGCTTGAGTACAACCTCGCAAAGAACTTCTCTGTAATGCTCGAAGCTGACGCAAACTACAAGAACGACCAGTACAACCTCAAGTTCAACGATACTCCAGACTGGCAGGTTCAGGCATTCGTTGGTCTCACTTACAAGTTTGGCGTGAAGACAAAGAAGGTTGTTGCTCCAGCACCAGAACCAGAGCCAGAGCCTATAGTAACTCCAGTTCCTGCTCCAGAGCCACCAGCTACATGCCCTGGTTGCGGCGACAAATACACTGACGGCAACTGCCCAGAAAGCGAGTACGGAAGGTGCAAGGACTCTCGTTTCTGCAAGCACTCAAGCACTTGCAAGTGCAAGATGGACAAGCCAGAACCACTCAACGAGACTATGTTCTACGAAATTCGTCTTTCTGAGCCAACAGCAGAAGCCACTCTCAACAAGATCGTAGCTTGGTGCAACAAGTACCCTGCAAAGAACATCACTATCAGCGGCTATGCTGACCGTGAAACTGGTACTCCAGAACTCAATGTAGGTTACGCTAAGTCACGCGCAGAGAAGGTTGCAGCAGTTCTTCAGGAGAAGGGCATCGCAGCATCTCGCATGACAGTCAACTCTTACGGCGACACAGTTCAGCCATTTGAGGAGAACGACAAGAACCGCTGCGTTATCGTAGTAGGCGAATAAGGTTGTCTCAACCTCTTATATACCAATCCGCAGAGTAAGGAACTCCCCTACCCTGCGGATTTTCTATTCTAATGTAACCGTAACTCGGATCAAAACTCACGGTAACTCGACCCATAACTCATAGGAATAAAAAAGGAAACTATATACTCTAAAGCAATACTTTTGTTTTCACAACGACTTATCCCATTGACTTAAATCTAATTACCACTCAAATACTTGACATACTTGCATTAATCTCTACTCTTTTTCTTAAATTTGCGCAAATTATTATACCCTAAACTAACGTACTAAACAGTATCAGATTCAACAACACCAAATCATGATGAATAGAAAGTTTTTCAAATCACTGGTTGTACTATTCCTTTCGGCAACGGGATGCCTCGAGGCATCAGCCCAAAGCGGACTGGTACTTGAAACCAACGACGGCAAGACCTACAGCTATGTGCTGGCAGAGCAGCCTCGCATCACATTCAACGAGACCGACCTCATCATCACTGCTGCCGATGCCAACGCTTCTTTCTCACGCGCAGAGATCAAGAACTTTCGTTTTGAGGACATTGCCCTCGACATTAAGGACGTGACAAACGGTAAGAGCCAGAAGATGACCTACCTTAACGGCATCGTCACAGTAGAGGCTGCAAGCAATGTGGCACTCTACGACATCTCCGGAAAACTCCTTATGAACAAGAATGCCCATAACGGAGAAAGCGTAACCATAGACCTCAACAACCAACCTAACGGCACTTACATCGTGCGCTCAGGCAAACAGAGCCTGAAGGTGCAAAGATAAATCATACATCATACATCAAAAATCACAAATGAAAAAGTTTTTTACCCTTATAACATTCCTCGCTATCGGCATGATGGCAATGGCACAGTCAACAATGGTCGTTACGAAGACCGACGGTACTCAGATAAAGATTAAGGTGGCTGAGATTCAGGATGTCACTTTCCCTGAAATAAATCCACTGAACGTAAATATCAGCTACTACACAAAGTACTGGCTCCACCCTGAGCAGTGGATGCAGCTCGAGGCTATCGCCACTGAAGACGGTGCTGAGGTTTATGCTGACATCCAGTGGCAGTCAACAGACGAGAAGGTGGCAACGGTGAATCCAGAAGGCGTTGTGACAGGTGTGGGCGACGGAAAGTGCGACATCTGCGCCGTTGTTGACGGCGAAAGACTTGCCAGCATCGAGGTTAACGTGGTGACAGAGCCACAGCTTGACCTTCAGGTGACAAACATAGGCAACCGTTCTTGCGATTGTTCCATCACTCCAAAGAACAACAACATCCGTTACTACCATAACATGCGTATCCAGAGCGGCGACTACAGTGTTGAACACTTCGACGAGTATGGTAGCGAGGAGCAGAACATGCTGCATTTCACTTATAGCTGGTATGATTTCTGCGCCGACCTTTATGGCATGACTCGCAATGAGTACATGAACTATCCAGGCATTCTCACTACAGGCAAGAATAACGATAATAGTGACAAGTACTACTCTGATGGACTTACCCCAGGTGAGACTTACGCTTTCTATGCCTTCGGATTGGACGAAGAAGGAAATCTTTCCACACCTGTTGAGGTTAAGAAGTTCACTACCACAAAGCCTACTTGGCATGAAGAACTTACTTTCGAGTGCAAGATTGACGAGATAAACGAGGCTGGTGCAAAGTTCACCATCACTCCTTCCGACCGAACATTGCCTTACTTCGTATGCACACAGCGTGAATCTTACGTTTCTTACTTTGTTGACAACGATAAGATTGACGCCATGGCTACGGAACTTGCAAACAACTTCAAGCCAAGCCAGTACCCAGAGGCTTATTGCGTGGGCGCTTGCCAGCGAAGCACAGACGACTTCCTCGCTTCTGTTCGCAAGAACAACGATTATTACGTAATCGTCTTCGGTTACAATGATGGCCAGATTTCGCCAGTACAGCTCTTCAAGCTTCCGTTCACAGAACTCAATAAGTAAACTGTAAATCCGTACATTGTAAATGAAAAAGATATTTCTCTGTTTAATCCTATTGCTGTCAGTTGTTGGCATTAAAGCACAAGAGCCGACAATCTGGTGGTATGGTGCGGGAACAACCTTTGCCCCTTTCGGCACAGGTGAGACTGGCACCCATGCCGCAGCAATATATGTTCCTAACAAGGACTATCTTAAAGGATCTAAGCTTACTGCCATCAACGTTCCAGTTTGCGACCCAGGCATGTCTGACCTAGAGATATGGGTTCGTAGCTCTCTCGACGATGAAAAGACTCTCTACAAGCAGGCTGTAAGCGGTAATTTCGTGAAAGACAAGTATTTCCGTGCAGAACTTACCACACCTTTTACCATCAACGGTGAAATGTATGTGGGATACTCTCTCAAGACAAAGACTGGACATGCCATCGGCGTTACCGACGGAAGCGCACCTGGTTCACTGTACTTCTCTAATGATGGAGAAAACTTCTTTGACTTTGCTGAAAAGAACTATGGTGTCTCTGCCATACAGTTGGTAATCAATGGTTTGAACATTCCTGACTACAATGTGCGCTTTGACGCAGTGGCAAGCCAAGGCACTATCAGCAACGAACAGGTAAGCATCCCTGCCACAGTGCTCTCAGACTCAAAGAACGCAGTTTCCGAGATAGAATATACCGTGACCATCAACGGCAATGTGCAGACAAAGACTGCCAAGGTCAACATTGAATCCGGCATTGAAAAGAGCAATTCTGCTACGATAGAGTTCACCGCTCCAAGTGAGGTTGTTCCATACGATGCTGTAGTAAGCATCACAAAAGTCAACGGACAGCCTAACCAATACGCAGGAGAACCTGTTATCGTGAAGTGCGAGAATCTTCTGCGCAGGGCAAATCGCCGTGTTGTTATGGAGGAATATACAGGCACTATGTGTCCTTGGTGTCCACGCGGAATGGTAGGTATGGAGCGTCTTGCCAATGATTTCGGCGACAAGTTCATCGGCATCGCCCTCCATCAGTACCAATCTAGCGATCCAATGTATCTGACAAGTTACGCTGCTTTCGGTTTCCCAGATGCGCCAAACTGTATGCTCGACCGAATGGAAATGATGGATCCTTACTTTGGTAAATATGACATAAATGGCGATATCTATCCTTACTATGGCATAAAGGAAGAAGTGGAAGCCCACTTGCAGCAGGTACCTAAGGTTGACGTCAGCGTGAAGGGTGTCTGGACTAGTGCCTCTCGCTCGCAGGTAAACATTACCGCTGATGTAGAGTTCCTCGGCTCTACAGGCAAATACACCATCGCTTATGTCCTGCTTGCAGACAACGTTGGTAGCACATCTTCTTCATGGCTGCAGAAGAATGCGCTTTACGAATACACCATAGATGAGCTTGGCATCCATACCGATGACCCATTGGTAGATTATTTCAAGGGCGGCAAATATGGCAAACAGTACATATCTGTCCAGTACAACGACGTAGCTATCAGCAGTTCATACGGTGGAACTGAGAATCTGGCGAAAGCACTCCCTGAGACATTCACTGCCGGAGACCACGCCACAGGTGAATACGCCCTCGGTTTACCGACAAAGACTCTCCTGAAGAATGCTCTAGACAAGGACCAGATCTATGCCGTAGCTCTCGTAATCGACGAGAACGGCTACATCGCAAATGCAGCTCGCGCAAAGGTTCTCACTAAAGAAGAAGCTGACGGCATCACTTCTCTTGAAGCTTCTGCCCCTAGCGCTAATAACGATGCTTACTATAACCTCAACGGCCAGCGTCTCTCAGCGCCACAGAAGGGCATCGTAATCCGTAATGGAAAGAAGATTCTGAACATGTAAAACCAATTTATTTTTTATCCATAATTATTAACTAACAAAAAAACCACAAAAGAATGAAAAAGCTTTTACTTTTCCTTTCCGTTCTTTGGTTCGGCTTGGCTCAAGCTTCAGCTGAGACTTACGACGTCGATAAGACTGACGCCGTGGATGTTTCGCCTGCAGCATGGGGTGGTGGTAACACGTACAACTACGATGTTACTACTTCCGACGGCAGAGCTACAAAGATGGTAGAGCATTATTATGCTCAGCTTGCTCAGAACGAAGAGCTACCTCTTAAGCAGACTGTAACAGGCCTTCCTAACGGTAAGTACACAGTGACTCTTATCGCTAAGACAAACTGTGCGAACTGGGACTTCGATGTTCCAGCAGATTTCGTAGATGGCTCTTACGACTATGCGAGCGTATTCGCATGTCCAGGAGCAAGCTACAGCCCTGCTAAAGCTGTAACAAAGGCCATCGAGGCTGACATTGACAGGGGCTATGCTCGCGCTCCACAGGAGTACACTATCGACGTAACAGTTACTGACGGTAGCCTTACTCTCGGTATGGTGCTTCACGACATGAACAAGACTAACTGGCACACTATCCAGATCAAGTCTCTCATTCTCCACAGCGACGTGCCTGTTACAGAACCAGTGAACGTAACTTCAGCTACAGGTCTCAGCGTAAACAACGCTACTGTTTGGAAGCGTGACAACAATGCTGGTAACTGGCAGAACATACCTAACTCTGGAACTGACAACTGGGAACAGTGGCAGGGAGCTCCTGGTACTCTCAACAACCGTATCATGTACAGAACCGTACAGCTTCCTGCAGGTACTTACACTGTGAAGGCATCTATCAATGCTCTCCAGCAGAATGGTGACGACGCTACTGATAAGAACATAGATTTCTATGTACAGTCTGGTAGTGACGTACAGAAGGTTAACTGCTACGGTGACTTTGCTGCTCGCGAACTCGAGATTACTCTCGGCGAAGCTGCAGAAGTTGAGATTGGTATCCGTGCTTACGCAGCAGGTACTGCAAACTGGATTGCACAGAAGAATCTCCGTCTCTACACTACTTCTTACTCTACAATCGAAGAGTTTGAGGCAGCTTACGCTCCTTTGAAGCTTGCTGGTGCTTACTCAGACCTTGAGTATGCTTACAATAGCGCTATTGACAAGCTTGACGAGGACGGCAAGGCACACTTCATTGAACTCGCTGCTGCTATCAAGGCTGCCCTCGACGGCAAGACTTACACTACTGAGGCAGAGATCAACCAGGCTATCAAGGACGTTCAGACTTACCTCGTTCAGTCAGCTTACTACGTAGAGGGTGAGGACATGACAAGCCTCATCAAAAACGCAGCAATAGCTAACGGCAACGATTGGGAAACTCCACGTACAAACTCTGGCCAGCAGTATAATGGTGCTCCTGACAACACTTACCTCGACTTCTGGAACAACTCTGGCAACATCGTCAAGACTTCTCAGAAGATCACTGTTCCAGCAGGTACTTACGCACTCCTCGCTGCTACTCGCAGTAGCAATGGTGAAGAGGGTAAGATCTACGCTATCGTAGGTGAGACTGAATTCAGCGCTCCTATCTTCAAGGATGGTGCAGAAGGTGGTCAGCTCGGCGGCGGTTGGTCAGTAACTAAGGTTAAGGACATCGTTGTTCCTGAAGAGCAGGAAATCGAGATTGGCTTCTACTGCCCAACTCCTGATGGAGCTTGGGCTGGTGCTGATGACTTCCGTCTCATCAAGACTGGCGAAGCTGCCCTCCCTGGCACGCTCACTGCTGATCCTAAGGAGATCAACTTCTGGGGCTTCACTCCAGCTACTGAGCTCTACTACAACACTCACAAGGCTATCTTCCACGTAGAGGCAGAGAACCTCACAGAGAATATCACATACGTGATGAAGTCAAGTGGTAAGGCTAAGGGCTCTACTACTCCACGCATCACTGTTGCCACTTCCGGTCTCTATGAGGCTAAGAGCGGTAACCTCAACGTGACTTGTAGCTCTTCAAAGCTTGCTGACATCTCTGACGTTGTAATCATCAAGAGTGGCGACGTAACAGAAGAGGTTACTGTAAACGTGAAGATTGCCAACACTCAGTACAACGGTGAGGGCATCTTCGAGGAAGACTGGGAAGAGTGCCGTCCATTCACTGTGGCTGACGTTAACGCTATCCACACTGTAATGCCTAAGAACACTACTTGGGCTACAGACGCTACTCACGAATATTCAATGTACTTCCCTAAGCTCCGCTACTTCCAGGGCGTTGTTTCTGCTGTAGCTGCTGACGCTGACGGCAAGGTTACATTCACTCTCGCTGATGCTGAGGGCGACGCTACTGTTAAGGTTGTTGAAGCTCTCTATAAGGAAGGTCAGACAGCTCTCAAGGCTGGCGACAAGGTTATCCTCTCTGGTGACTTCGGTGATGTTGAGGGCGAACTCCAGATCCTCACTTCTACTATCGAAGAGATCACTGCTGCTCCTGCTGATGACGATGACGATACTACTGATGGTGTCATCTTCAAGTGGGATAACGTAACTGGTGCTGATGACTATGTTGCAGAGGCTGGTACTATCGAGTGTCTCGGTGGTGACAAGAACGATCGCCTCAACTACGCAAATGCAGCACTCGGTGTAAATTACAAGACTATCTGTCTTAACGGTAAGAAGGGCAACCTCGGTGACGGTACTACTAACGGTACTTACATGAAGGTTACTCCAACTCAGGCTCTCAAGGCTGGCGACGTTATCGCAATGACAGCTTACCGCAACAAGGACGCTATGGGCAAGAAGGCTTCTGCTGCTCTCGTATTCAGCAATGGCGCTTCTGCTGTTATCGGTGCAGATCCTGAATTCCCTAACCTCAACGCAGCTGGTGAGAACCCAACAGGTGCTCCTGAAACTATCGAACTCGTAGTAACTGAGGAAATGGCTGGCGCTGCTTCAATCAACTTGTCTCGCCAGGATGTTTCTACAAACCTCTTCATCACTTCTCTCATCATCACTACTACTCCTGATGAGCCAGCTGCTGACAATGTAGAGTGGGACCCAGCTCCAGGCGAGGTTGATTACAACGCTGGTGGTAAGCTCGACCAGGTCATCCTCACATTCACTGACGCTGGTATGGTAGAGCTCAATGAAATCCCATTCAAGGCTAACATCGAAGACGAGAATGGCAATGAGGTTGACTTCATGTATGGCGTAAACTTCTACTTCCTCGGCATGAACCAGGCTTGCATCACATTCAACAAGGGTGTTCAGGCTGATGGTACTTACACTGTAAACGTTCCTGCTGGCTTGTTCACTTTGGTAATGCCTGACGGTACTACAAAGGCTTCTTCTGAGCTCCACGCTACTTACATCGTAACTGGTGCTGGCGAAGGTCCTGTAGCTGGTGGCAAGATTCAGATTGACCCAGCTGAAGGTGAGGTAACTTCTCTCCAGAAGTTCGCACTCATCATTAGCGATTGGGACACTCAGTTCGACAACTATAACTCACAGGCTAAGTTCTACAAGGACGGTGAGTTCGTTGAGGATGTTGCATTCGATTTCGATCCTGAGGACTGGTTCGATTCTAACCTCTACGGTTCTCTCTCTAAGAAGGTAGTTGCAAAGGGTACTTACACTCTCGAGTTCCCTATTGGTTCTATGACAACTAACAGCTGGGCTTCTTCTAACACAGAGCCTGTTGTTTACACTTGGACAATTCTTGAAGACGGCGAAGAGGAAGAAGAGCTTCCTACAGGTACATACGCAGCTCCTATCGCTCTCGAGGACGGTAAGACTTACGGTCTCAACGCTGCAGTAACAGGTGCTCCTAACTTCTACACATTCGAGTCTGATAAGGACGTGAAGATCATCCTCACTCCAACAGAGGGCTCTATCGTTGAAGGCGGTTTCGCTGTTTCTACAGGCAACTTCCTCATGGACGATCAGTACAACGACCTTGAAGGTGCAGAGATGATTGAAACTATGATGGAACCAGTTGAAGGCGGCAGCGAGCCAGGCATCGGCGGTGATGACGACGAGCTTGGTGGCGACTTCGGTTGGGGCATGGCTCCTGGTCGCATGGCTACAACATGGACAGCTAAGGCAGGTGTTAAGTACTACATTATGACTATGGGTCAGGGTGCATTCGACGTTGCTCTCGGCGAACCTGAAGAGTATGTTGGTACTATAGACACTCCTATCAACCTCAACGAGACTCCAGAGTGGACTTGGGGCACTGATGGCAAACTCCCTGGCGGTACAACTTACTACACTTACACAGCAGAGAAGGACGGAAACCTCACAATCTTCGTTTCTAACTGCGCTGAGAACCAGCTCAATGTAGGTGAAGGTGGTTGGTACGACCAATATGTACACACTGAAGGTCCTGCTTACACAGGCGAGATCAAGACTGAGTACGATTGGGCAGCTTGGACAGAAACCAACACATTCGCTGTTGAGGCTGGCACTACTTACTACATCACTATCTTCGACCTCTACGACGAGACTATCAAGGCTACATTCGAAGAGGCTACAGGCATCAAGGGTGCAGCTGCTGACAAGGCTAACGGCACTATCTTCAATGTTAGCGGTCAGAAGGTTGACAAGACTGCTAAGGGCATCTTGATCATCAATGGTCGCAAGGTTCTTAAGAAGTAAAAGAAGAACTAATATCTCATAATCACTATTAAAAAGTGCTGACCTTTCAACGGGTCAGCACTTTTTTTGTCCATACAATCCTACCCTAGCGACAACATTGCCTCAAATCAAGGATTCTTTGTTTTTAAGGATTTTCAGCAAAAAAAGTCAGAAAAGAATTTGGAGATTTCCAGAATAGTCTTACCTTTGCAGTGTACTAATGAACTAATACACTAACATTATGATACAAATAAACAACTTAAATTACAGCTATCTTGTTACTAAAAAGGTACTTAGCAACATCAATCTTGAAATAAAGGAAGGTCACATCTACGGACTTCTCGGTAAAAACGGAGTTGGAAAATCAACGCTTCTCAAACTCATCTGCGGAATCCTCACTCCAAAACACGACGCAACCGCCACAAAAAGCGTTGTTCTCGTTGACGATATAAACTCGTATGGCAGACCTGCGGAAATGCTCAAGCTCATCCGTCTCGTTGGAGAGAACGAGGCTGTGCCAGAACTTACCATCAATGAATGGGCTGGCATCGTCGCTCCTTTCTACGAGAACTTCAGCTTTGACATCCTCAATAAGGCGATGGAAGCATTCGAAGTTCCACAGGGTCAGAAACTCACGCAGATGTCTCACGGTCAGCAGAAGAAGTCCATCATCTCCCTCGCCCTCGCTTGCAACACAAAATATCTCTTCATGGACGAGCCAACAAACGGCATGGACATCCCTTCAAAGGCAACCTTCCGCCAGATAATAGCAGAATGCATGACTGAGGAAAAGACCATCATCATCTCAACTCACCAGGTTGACGACATAGAGAAAATACTCGATGCAGTAATCATTCTCGACAACACAGCCGTCCTTCTCAACGACACAATCGAGGAAATCGGCAAGCAATATGCATTCGGAAAAGCAGAGGAAGGCGACGAGATTCTCTACACAGAACCTTCTATTCTCGGCAATATCTCTGTCATCAAGAACAAGACTGGCATTGAATCTCCTGTTGATCTCAAGCTTCTCTTCACAGCAATCGTAAAAGGACAAAAATAAAAACTTACAACTATGGCAACTTTCAATTTCGACAACTATAAATCTCTCCTCAAATACTCAATGGTAGAGAACAAGAGAAACTACATGATGGCTTTCGGCATCGGTATTCTCGCATACACTCTCATCGGTTTGTTCTTCTTCAACATCCTGCCAAGCGGTGGTCTGTTTCTCAATTATGAAGGTGCAGACATGCAGGGAGAAATGGAAGCAATGAGCATCATAGCAACTGTTATCTTCGGTACAATCATGACTTTCACCATAACACAGTTTGAACTCGTAAACCGCTACTGTCTCCAGCGTGAAGCCATGCAGTACAATCTCCTTCCTGCATCTTACAAAGAGAAGGGTTGGGCTATTCTCACCATGTTCTTTGGCTGCGTAATCATCGGCAGTTTGATCTACTACCTGTTGGTTTACGCTATCACCTTCCTCTATTTTCTGGTATTCAATGCATCCGTTGATTTCCAACCGTTCTGCATTATCGGTGAAGGCATCAATGAATTCATAAAGTCTATGCCTCATGATGTTCCTAACGGCGTGTTTTTCAGCCTCGTACTCTTCATCTGCATGATACCTATTGCTATACTTGGCCAGACTCTCTGCTACTTCGTTGCCGTTACATTTTTCAAGACAAAGGCACAGATCAAGGCACTCGTCGTTATCCAGATTATCAGCAATATCATCTCATGGGCATTCCTTATCGTAGGCTCCGCAATTGCACAATTTATGGACTTTGAATTCCTGACTGAATATTTAGACAATATGAACGAACAGACCGCTCTCGGCTATCTCTATGTGTTTGATGCCTTCATCGTAATATTGAATATTGCATTCACCCTCGGTTTCGGCTACTGGTTCTTCCGTCGCCTCCACTATAAGGAGATAAGATAAGAGACCCACCCCTACCCTCCCCAAGGGAGGGAGCATTTAATAGCTCTGATCTTTATAAACATTTCATTCACAACAAATATGCCCCTGAAAACATTTAAAGATTCCCCCTTGGGGGATAGGGGGTCTGACTCTTATGAAATTCCAAGAATCACAACCAATCTTCATGCAGATAGTGGACTATCTCAAGGAAGAAATACTACAGGAAAACCTCAAGGTTGACGAGCAAGTGCCGTCCGTTCGCGAGCTTGCTGTCCGCCTTGGAGTGAATCCGAACACTGCCATGCGAGCCTTCGAACGCCTCACAGCGGCAGAACTCATCTACATGCAGCGTGGCAAAGGCTACTTCGTAATGCAAGGCGCAAAGAAAAAAATCCTCAACGAGCGCAAGAAGAAACTCATGAACGAGATGCTTCCAGACCTCATCTCCGAAGTAAAGCTCCTCGGCATCGAAAAGGAAGAAATCATCGCGCTCTTCTCCGAAAGCCTTTAATACCCCCTACATAAAGATTATTCGCCGCCGTTATCGGCGGCACCATCACCCAACCCCACTCGGTGCCGAGTTTGGCGCCGCCCTAAAAACCAAACAACTATGAAAAGATTCATTCTCCTCCCCCTCGCAATCCTCGCTCTTTCAGCATTCACATCATGCTCAAAGTTAACAAACCTCATCATCCACTCCGTAGCAGAATCAGAAGATCTCACTGACGTAGCTCCTGCCGACACCGTAACCATAGAAAAGAAGATGGCTGTCACCGGCACTTTCTCCCACATCCACACGGAAGGTGGCTATGAAATAAAACTCGTACAGGGCGACAATGCCATCAACTTCAAGGGCAGAAAGGTTTATGCCGACAACGCAGTCCTCAAGGTCAGCGGCGACACGCTCTACATCTCAAGCAAGGAAGACCGCTTCTCTCGTGGCTCTTACAGCATATCAGTTCCTGCAATCAAGTCCATCTTTACTGCCGGTGCATCAGACATCAATGCAGAAAACTTCCAGCAGTCAGCCAATCTTGAAATCACTACCGCCGGTGCTGCCGACATTGACATCAAGAGCTCAAGTTTCAACGACATTAAGATTGCAACAGCTGGTGCGGGCGACATCAGTGTCAAGTCTGTTCTTATGCACAACTTTCACTTGAGCACAGCTGGTGCGGGCGACATCAACATAGAACGTATCACAGCAGATACCATAAAAGCTGACATGAACGGCGCTGGCGACTTGGAAGCATCAGGCCATTGCAAGGACTTCATCTGCAACCTCAACGGCGCAGGCGATGTCAATATCGACAAGCTCAACGTTGCAAGCAAGAAGGAAAAGTAATAGAAAAAACGCAACATTTAAAAATTATGTTGCGTTTTTCTTGCTATATGCAGAATTATTCGTAATTTTGCGCCAAACAAACACATTCACTATTATGAAGAAACTTCTTTTTGCAGTACTCTCCCTCGTGCTCATCTGCGCTTGTTCTGAAGAGAAAAAGCCTACCAAACTGGCAGACACAAAAAACAAGGATATCGTCATTGAAGACTCTACCGTTTACGGAAAGTGCTTCGATGCTGCGCGTGTAACATTCGTCCTTGCCACAGCTTCTGGCGACACGCTTACATACTATATCCCAGACGACACGCTCGAAGACAATCGCATTGTGCTCGGTTCGCTCTTCGTTGACGACCAGTATGCAGTTATCGGTTATCAGGATGCTGATGGCGAGAACATTGCAAAGAAGATCATCAACCTTACTACTCTCATGGGAGAATGGGAAGACAAGGCAAGCGGACGCACTCTCGACCTCAACGAAGACCTCACTTGGATCAAGAACGGAAACATCATCAGCGAGAAGGACACATTCTCGATCTACGACCTTGGCTCTGACACACTTACTCTCGAGAACAAGGATGGAATAATGTTCTTCAGTCGTTCCAAGAAATGAAAGTAACAATAATCGGTTGTGGCTCTGCTCTTCCTACGATGCATCACAATAATGCAGCGCAGGTTGTGGAAGCCGACGGACATCTTTATCTCATAGATTGCGGCGAAGGCACTCAGGTTTGGCTTCGTCGCTCAAAGCTTGCGTTCTCCAGGATATCTGCGATTTTCATCTCTCATATCCATGGCGACCACTGCTTCGGACTCATCGGACTCATCTCTTCCTTCAACCTTCTTGACCGCGAGAAGCCGCTGCACATCTACGCACCGAAGGAACTCGAGGAACTCCTCTTCACGCAGATTCGCATGTTCTGCCACGACATGGGTTACGAAATAATATTCCATGCCGTTGACACCACGAAGAAGCAAGTAATCTTCGAAGACGAGAAAGTCACGGTAAAGTCTATCCCTTTGAACCATCGCATGCCTTGTTCCGGTTTCATCTTCAGCGAAAGGCAGAAACTTCCGCACATCAAGCGCGAAATGGTGGATTTCTACAAGGTGCCTAACTATAAGCTCAACGCCATAAAGAACGGTGAAGACTTCATTACGGAAGACGGCGAAATAGTGCCTTACACACGCCTCACCACCCCAGCAAAGAAGCCTCGCACATACGCTTATTGTTCAGACACACGCTACATGCCGGAACTCCACAAGAACCTTGAGGAGGTTGACATTCTCTATCACGAGGCAACTTACGCCAACGACCGCGCAGAGCAAGCCGCAAAGTACTTCCATTCTACGGCAGAAGAAGCGGCAAAGGTGGCAAAGGCTGCCGGCGTAGAGAAACTTTTCATCGGCCATTATTCGCAGCGTTACAACGACGAAACATGCTTGCTTCGAGAAGCCCAAGCTGTTTTCCCAGAGACTTATCTCACAAAAGAAAATCAGGAAATCTCCCTCTAACTGACATTATTTTTGACGATATTTCCCATTTATCACAAAAAAATCACACTTTTTTTCGCATTTTTTTGCTCCTTTACACAATAAATTTTAACTTTGCAACGATAAAAAGCGTAATCCGCTTCAACACAAAAAGGATTCAGCCTATGAAGAAATATATACTCTCACTCTCTATATTTGCACTCACTGCAGCTGTAGTTCCTACTACCGCGATGGCTGCTATTGACATCGTTGAGATGAATTCTGCAGAAACATCCATCGACTACACTGGCAAGGCTCTCGTCATTGAGAACGGTCAGGGTGAGGTGCTTCGCATCTATGATGTAACAGGTGTTGCAATCATGACTATCAAGATTACAAGTGCTTCTCAGCGCGTTGAACTTTCCAACCTCAACAAAGGTTGCTACATCGTAAAGGTTGGCAAACTCGTTCGCAAGATTTCTATCAAATAAGACTAATGACTGATGAGTAATGACTAATGACTGATGAGTAATGACTAATGACTGATGAGTAATGACTAATGACTAATGAGTAATGACTGATGACTAATGACTGATGACTGATGACAGCGTCCCGAATGGCCTTCATTACTCATTACTCAATACTCATTACTCAATACTCCCAAAAGCCCCGATAAGTTCTCGAGAACTTATCGGGGCTTTTTACATTCCTACCACTTCATCAATTTCTTCAGGTAAGGCGTAAGCTCATCAGCCATAAGCTGCTGTTGGGCGATACTTGGATGCCAGTCAGCACCGTAGCCGAGAGAACCTGTCTGTGGGGTGAAATTGAAGCGATAAACCTGCTTGTCGCCGTCCTTCTTTGCCTCCTTCACCACTTCGTCGAGAGTGTTTGAGATCAGTTTCAAGCCCTCGCCGTTGAGCATTGAACCGCAGAGGAACACGATCTTTGCCTTTGGATACTTGCTGCGAAGGGTCTTCAGGAAACTCTTGTAGCCAGCCTTGAGCAAAATCTCGTCGCAACCCATTGGTCGCTGTGCGTTTGGATTGTGGTCCTGAGTGTTTGAAACAGGAGTTTCAAGGTCAGGAGATGTGTCGTTTGTGCCAAGGTTTACGCACACCACATCCGGCTGATATTTCGAGAAATCCCAAAGTTCAGACTTGTCGTATATGCGGGTATATTCATATTGCTTTGGCATACACACCTCACTACCCTTCTTAGAAGAACCGTAATGGCGATAGATGCCGATGCCAGAGCGTGAAACGGAGAAGTGCTGGGCATTGAGGTTGCGTGCCGTAATGGCAGCGTAGCTCAGGTAATGGTTCTCCGTAGCGATGTCGAAATGATTGTTTGGGTTAGTATCTTCCACGCCGTATGCACAGGTTATGGAGTTGCCGATATACTCAATCTTGCGCTTTGGGAGGGCTGTAGGCTCGAGAGTCTGCGCATCCTTGTCGAGGATGAAACCGCGGAACTCAGGGTTGTTGTCATGACCCTCGATGCAATACATTATCTCAGCCGAGTGCTTGCCCTTTGGGAGAGCAACGGCAAGAGTGGCAATACTGTCGTTCTTGCCGGTGAATGCCACCTTGAACGCCTCCGACTTGTCGATCTTTGCCATGAAATAACCACTCTCAGGCTTGCATATCATCTTGAGAGAAGTGCCCGAGAAGTTCACGCGGATCGTTGTTCCCGTGTAGTTCCACGCCGGAGAATCCGGATTCTTGAAGCTTACGCGACCGATGTACTGGATGTTCTTGTCCGAAGGCTTCACCACCGTCTGCGCTGTAGCATTGAGCGTGAAGGCAGCAAGACCGATGAAAAGAGAAAGAGTTTTGAAGAGATGTAGCATTTTGATTATTTGACAATTAGTTTTTTTGACGATTAGTTTTTTCCGCTGCGAAATTACGACTTTTATCTTTTATAAAAGACAAAAATACGATTTTTCTTCAGTTTATCCATTATATTTTTGTACTTTGCAACATCTGCACCTCTAAACGAAGGAAAGTTGAGTTTCGCCTTTCTTCATACCCTCACGAGTATATTTCATACATTTTACGGAAAAGATGTGGCATGTTTGAAAAAGTTTGCCTATTTTTGCAGCTGTAAACGATAATGTTAATCAGATTATGAGACAGAAAAACAGGGTGCTGACAATAAGCAACAAGTTTGAATCCTACTACCTTGATCCGCGTAACGTGCTTTATGTGAAGGCTGACGGCAACTACTGCAACATACAACTCATCGATGGAGACGAGCTGAAGTCAATCGGTTTTCAGCGAGCAGAGATAGCCCGACTGATAAACGAGACGCTGTCGCCGGAGTTTCGCCGTATGTTTGCCGAGGTGGGAAGGCAGTATATTGTCAACCTCGACCACATAATGTTCATAAATCCGCAGAGTCGCACACTGGCTTTCGACATCAATTCTCCGGGGACATGCAAGAAGTTCACGATAGAGGCTTCCGTGGATAGTCTGCGAGCTTTGCGCAATGTCATTGAGGATATCAACCAGCCACGAGTGCGCGAAGCAGGCAATCATGCAAGGAAACCTAAGAATGGTGGCTTTACGGAATATATAGACAACCGAAACAACGAGATAAACTATAACATTACAGACGACGAAATCCTGATTCTCGGATAAAAGAACTATCAATAAATCAGACTTATCCAACTTATATCCATTCGGAGCATAAGTATAATAAGTACAATTTATTGACCATAAAAGAACTATGGAAAAAGAGATTATAATAAAAGGTGCGTTTGAGGGAAAGATAACCATGGAATATCAGCCTTGCGTGAATTACGCCATGATGCTGAACAACTGTGATGGTTTCACCTCTTTCCGCATCCAGAACAATCAGAATACAGGCGCATGGGAGAATGTGACCATTGCCGTATCGGGCGATATGATAAAGCCTTCGGAGGTTACGGTGAAGCGTGTCTTGCCGAATGATGTAGTCGCCATAGACCAACTTATGCTGATGCCAGACAGCAATAAACTGATGGCATTGACGGAATCTGTGCAGACCTCATTCCTTCTCACTGTGACTATCGGTGAGACGAGGGTACTGAGAGACTCCTATCCGCTCAGGCTGATGGCTTTCGACCAATGGCAAGGCAACGCGTCTCGCCCAGAGATAATTGCTTCTTTCGTCACGCCAAACCATCCGGCAATTCCTGCCATAATACTCAAAGCCTCGAATTATCTTGAGATGGCTACGGGAAAAAACGCCATGGACCAGTACTTCAGTGGCGACAGAAGCTATGTGGAGGCTCAGGTGGAAAGTATCTACAAGGCTCTGCTTGACCTTAACCTGACGTATGTGGTTAATCCTCCAAGATATGAAGATGAAGGACAGAGAGTGAGACTTACCGACAAGGTTCTCGGCGACAAGTTGGGCACTTGTCTTGACCTGACCCTTCTGCTTTGCTCATGCTTTGAATACGCAGGACTGCGCAGTGCCGTTGTTTTCTATGAGGGTCATACTGTGGCAGGCGTTTGGATGGAAGATGAGACATATTCGGAAATGGTGGATACCGACTGTGACAAGCTGAAGGACTGGGTGTTTGACGACTATGCCCCACTTGTGCTACTTGAATCCACAGCCCTTACAAATGGTCAAGATTACGAGAAGTCAAAGTCTTTGGCTCGTGACTATTTGGAGCAAAACCATAGCGACTACGAACGACTTGTTGACATCTACCAAGCTCGATGCATCAAGATTCGTCCGCTGCCTCACACCATCCTATCGAAAGACGGTTGGGAGATAAAGGAAATGCCCGATTACGACGCTTTGTTTGCCAAGCTCACGCAGCGCAATCCATATGATATTCATGGACTTGCTACCAATGATAAACTCCAAGGCAAGCAGCGACTTTGGGAACGCAAGCTTCTGGACCTTACCCTGCGAAACTCGCTTCTCAACATGAAGTCGGGAAAGCGCATCATCCCACTGAAGGATCTCAGCATAGACGATGTTCTTTCACATCTTGTTTCAGAGAATCTCATTCACGATATAGATGAGGGGAAAGACGGATTTGCGACAGTTAAGGAACTTTACCGTGCAGCCAAGAATTCAATTGAAGAGAATGGAGCAAACACGCTCTTCCTCTCAGTAGGAACAATGCGATGGTATGAGGAAGGTGGTAGCAGACCTTATTTCGCGCCAGTGATGTTCCTGCCGTTAGAGATGGTGCGCCATAGTTCCACGAAATACATCATCCGACTTCGCGACGACGAGGCCCTGATGAACATAACACTGATGGAAATGATGCGGCAGTCGTTCGGCATTGAACCGCCAGTGTTCTCGCAAGAGGAAATGTCGTTCGATGATGGCGATGAGTCTGCATTCCGATGGAAAGAAATATTCGCAAAACTCCAGCAGTCCATAGCAGAGATCAATCACCAACGCAAGACTCCTGATGCCCAATGGGAGATTGTTGAAGAGTGCATGATTGGCATCTTCTCTTTCTCTAAGTTCGTCATGTGGCATGATATACATTCCAACCCTCATGTACTTGAGAATCAACCTCTTCTGAGAAGTCTCATAGAAGGAAGGATGCTTCTGGCGGACGATGCCGAGGATACTGATGCCCGACAGCTTGACCACGACATGCAACCATCGGACTGCGCTATCCCGCTCAGTGTGGATTCCTCACAATTGGAGGCCATTGTAAGCTCTGGCAAGGGAAAGTCGTTCATTCTTCATGGACCTCCAGGCACGGGTAAGAGCCAGACCATCACGAACATGATAGCCAATGCGCTCTACCATAACAAGCGAGTGCTCTTCGTAGCTGAGAAGAAAGCCGCACTGGAAGTTGTGCAGTCGCGCCTGGAAAGCATCGGATTGGCACCATATTGTCTTGAGCTGCATAGCAACAAGGTGGACAAGAAGCACTTCCTCCGTCAGATGGAAGATGCTCTCACCATGGAACAACCGCAGAAGATTGCCGACTATGAGAAGCGTTCCAAGGAGTTGTATGCAGAGCGAATGGAACTCAATTCCTATGTTGAGGCAATGCACAAGGAGCGCAAGAACTCGCTCTCGCTTTATCAGTACATAAACAGATGTGTGGAGATAGAAGGTGAAATGCTCAATCTCCCATACGCGGAAATATGTAATCTTACGATACCACAGATTGAGGATATTTGCGCTCTCTGTCGTGACCTCGACACAGTTCAGCAGATTCTTGGCACGCATCCTTCAAAACATCCATTGCTAGGACTTTATCCGCTTGAGAATACGGCCGACAATCAGAAGGAAGTGACTGCTGCTCTCAATACTATTCCCGCACTATGTCAGCGTTCCGAGGAGAAGGAACAGAAATGGTGGAACCGTTGGTTCTTCAAGCGCACCTCGATGCAGATTCTCCAAAGGTCTGGAGAGTGGAAAGCTTTCAGCGAAGTGGCAACTGTTGACCCAGAGATAATGAACAGCACAGGCTCTCTTCTTTCCGCCGCCAAGCAATGGAATGCAAACACAGACCGCTTGCGACTTTGGTATCACTACAGCATCCGCGCCCAGAAACTGATGGATTATGGCATTCCTGAATTGCTGGAATTCTACTTGAACGGCAATACAGGAGAATCGCTTGTCAATGCTTTCCTTAAAGGATATTACCATCGCATGGCAATGAATGTCCTGGACAATGAATCTACCCTGCGATCTTTCAACGGCATGCTCTTTGAGAACATCATCAATTCTTATCGCAAGATGACTGATGATTTCCAGCGTCTTACGGTGGAAGAGCTTCGCTATAGACTTTACTGCAATCTGCCGCAGAACAGGAATGTCGTTGACAGAACCATTGCCGAGGAACTTGCCATACTCAACAAGCGTGTGAAGAACCGTGGTCGTGGTACTTCTGTCCGCCGAATCATCAACCAAACTCGCCACATCATCCCGCAACTTTGCCCTTGCATGCTGATGAGTCCGCTGAGCGTGGCGCAATATTTGGAGATGGCGAACTCGCAGTTTGACCTCGTAATCTTTGATGAGGCTTCGCAGATGCCTACATCGGAGGCTGTCGGTGCCATCGCACGAGGAAAGGCTGTTGTGGTGGTAGGTGATGCCAAGCAGATGCCGCCAACATCGTTCTTCCAGTCACAGAACACTTCCGATGACGACGTGACCATCGACGATCTTGATTCCATCCTTGACGACTGCATCTCTCTTTCTATGCCAAGCCGTTATCTATCATGGCATTACCGTTCGCGCCACGAGAGTCTCATTGCATTCAGTAATACGAATTTCTATGACGGCAGACTCATCACATTCCCATCCGTTGACGATCAAGACCGTCGTGTTTCGTTGCAGCATGTGGATGGAATATACGATTTCGGCAAGTCGCGCAGCAACAAGTTGGAGGCAAAGGCTATTGTTGATGAAGTGATAGCCCGACTGGAATCGCAACCGGAACGCAGTATCGGCATCGTAGCTTTCAGCAAGGTTCAGGCATCGCTCATTGACGATATGCTTTCAGATGCTCTTGCCAAGCGCCCTGAACTGGAGAAGATTGCTTTCGGTGCTGGCACATCCGATAATGATAGTGACTCCAAAGCAGACTCTCACGAAAGTCGCGAACCTCTGTTTGTAAAGAACCTTGAGAATGTTCAGGGTGATGAGCGCGATGTTATTCTATTCTCTGTAGGCTACGGTCCTGACAAGAATGGCAGGGTGTCGATGAATTTCGGTCCGCTGAACCAGCAAGGTGGTGAGCGCCGACTTAATGTGGCAGTCTCTCGTGCAAGATATGAGATGAAGGTCTTCTCGTCACTCCATGCCCATCAGATTGACCTTCAGCGCACAAATGCCTTGGGCGTTGCCGGCTTGAAGAACTTCCTCGCATACGCGGAATCGGGAATACTCCCTACCCCGATGTCACAGCTATCGGAAGAGACTCCAGACCCACAGATAATGAAGATTGCCAAACAGCTTCGTGCAGAGGGCAAAGAGGTTGATGTGAATGTAGGACGCTCAAAGTTCAAGATTGACATTGCCGTCGTAGATTCCGAGAACCCTTCGCGCTACACCACCGCCTACATCTCCGACGGCACACGCTATTATGCCACCCCAACAGCCCGCGACCGTGAGATCGTACAACCCGCCGTCCTCAAGTCCTTAGGTTGGAATGTTGAACGTATCTGGACTCCCGATATGGAGGGAGCAAACAAGTAACAATTCCCTAATTCACAAATCAATATAGAAACAAAAGGCGGGAAGTTGGTAGTGATACCGACTTCCCGCCTTTTTGCGTTTGTAAGAATCCTTTCTTTGGAAGGTTTCATTTGAGAAAGTAAAAGTTTGGCAAGTCATTGGAAACTTGCCAAACTTTACTCACAAGCATCTTAGAATGACTTGTTGCTCATTGTGCTAACAACTTCTTCCTTGCTTTCCTTTGCAGGGATGAAAGCATTATGATGCTTTGACAACTGAATGTGGTTGCCTTCCTGGTTGAATACAGAGCCGACGAGGATAGCGTTCTCTGTTGCCACTTCAGTCTTAGTCATCTGTGGCTTTACATAAAAGTTTTTCATATTCGTTGAAATTTTAATTTATAATTTTTCACTTTTAATTTTTACTTCACAAGCACCTTGGCTACGCCTAAGTTCTTCCCGTTCGGAAGAACTCAAGCGAGCTTGGTTCTTCGCTTACTTATTCAGAACTTTCTTGCCGTTCTTTACAACGATACCCTTGTAGCTTTCGTTTACGCGAACGCCGTTGAGGTTGTAAGCATTCTGCATTGTGCTTTCATTCTTGACTGAAGAAATGCCTGTAGCGTCATCCTCGAAGAGGTAAGCAGCCTTAGCCTTAGCAACAGCTTCTTCACCTTCGATAACGAGGTAAGCCTTGTGAGCACCGTTCACGAATGCAGCACCTGTTGGGTTCATCCAATAGAAACCTACGCTACCGAGGTCGTTCTCCTCGTTGAGAGTGAGAGCGTAGAACTTCTTGCTTTCGTCAGCAGGGAGCTGAGTCTCGTAGTCAGTACCGAGGAGAGCATTGTCTGAGTAAACAGAAGTTGAGTTAACGGCAGTGAGATAGTGGTCACCCTTAGCAGCCTTGATAACAGCACCTGTGTTAGCAGGGATGATACCGTCCTCAATCTCAACGAGCTTCTCTTCTGTCTTGCTGAAGATGTAAGCAGTAGCCTCTTCGCCTACCTGGTAAGCCATTGAAGAATCGTAGAATGAAGCGTAGCGAGCAGCAGAAACAGGGATTTCCAAAACAGCACTTTCTACATTGAATGTGAGGTTAGAGTGAGCTGGGCTTTCAGCGTAACCAGCGTTCACCTTCTGTACCATTGTCATATCGCCAGCCTCCATGTTTGCAACCATACCAGCAGGGATGTTAACTTCATAAAGACCTGTAGCGAGAGCTGGAGCGAAGTTTACTACGAGCTTGCCTTCAGCAACCTTCGCAGAAACAACAGGAGCGATGTCGTCGTAGTAAGTGCGCTTAGCAGTTGCACCTTCGCCTTCACCTGTGATTACCTCTGTGTAACGCTTTACAGTGATAGCAGAAGCGTCGCCGATGAGAGCAGCAGCCTGACCGAACTCGCCCTTGTAAGAGACAGTGATCTCATTGAGTCTCTCAACGCAGTCGAGCATGTGGTTTGGAGTTGGAGTGATCTCGTCTGTAGTCATCACGTATGGCTTGAGAGTAACGTTCTTGAAGCCTGTTACAGAGAAGTGGATTGTGATAGCCTCGTTCACCTTGTCGCCAGTACCAACGAAGAGACCTTCTGGGATTGTCATGGTGTATTCACCGTTTATGAGTTCTGGGTAAGCGATAGCTGTGCGACCGTCAACCTTTGCGAACAATTTTGCAGGAAGAGTGAGGTTCTTATAGCGATAGTTTACGCCCTCTGTTGTATTTGTAAGTGAAATACCAGAAGCCTTAGACTCGTCGATGCTGTTTACAACCTCGTTGAACTCGATTTCTACAGTGATGTTAGACTCTGAAACCAAGCCCTTCTCTGGGTCAGTCTTGTCCTGAGAGTACTGGCCAGAAGCTGTATATTTGTAAGTAAGACCTTCTGCTGGAGTCTGCTTCTTGATAGTGAGGTAAGGGTTGGCAGCCTCTGTTACAGTGAGGGTGAAATCGTATGCAGGAGTCTTGTTGCCTTCCTTTGTAGTGTAGAGACCGTAAGGGAGGTGAACTGTGTAAACGTCTGCCTTGATGTCGTAAGGGAAGAAGAGACGGATAGTGTGTGAAGCATACAATGTACCGAATGAACCAGAACCGCTTACACCGCCTTCACCGAGGTCAGTTGCCTCGTAAACGAGAGAGTAGCTTGCTACCTGTGACTTGTTGCCGTTAGCGCCAAGTACTGTAACGAACTGCTTGAGAACCTCTTCTGGCTTAGCGTTGAGATCAGAACCTGGTTTGTCGTAAGGGAGTTCCTCGCTTACTTCAAGGTCAACATAGAAGTTCTTTGTTACAGAACCCTCTGCAAGTGAAGTTGTACCTGTAGGAGCAGCGAATGTAACAGCAGTTACACCTGTAGGCTCTTCCATCTTCTCAACTTTCTCGAACACAGCGTAGCGTGTGAGCTTTGTAGGCTTAGCTTCAGTGTTGTCTTGATAAGGTGAAGATGTAGTACTTTTGTACCAATAGTAGTCGCCTACCTTGTTAGCCTCGTTTGGAGCGTAGCTTGAAGATGCTGGCTTCCAAGATGCACTTGAAGGTTGTTGAGTTCCCCAACCGATGAAGTTGTAGCCCTCGTTAGCTTTTACGTAATAGTAGTAATCCTGCTTGCAGCTTGCAGCAGCACCAAAGTGATAGATAGGGTCTGTTGTGATTTCCTCTGCTACAGCCGCAATCTGTGACTCGTCTGTCACTAATTCTGTTGACACATAAATCTGACCACATTCAGTACTTGTGGTAGAAGTACCCTTGACTGCCATCTTGTAGATAGCCTGTGTCCAGCAAGTGTAGTCCTTAGCCATAGCCTGTGTAGAGCACAGAGTGCAGAGCAACAGGAGTGCAAGATGCTGAACCTTAAAAAGTTTACTTAACATAGTTTTTAGTTTTTTGTGAATATAAATTGCTTAATTTTTGAACATAACGGGTTATTCTTATAAAGGCATGTTTAGTTTTGCTCCGCAAATTTACACAATTTTTTATTTTTTTAAACATTTTCGAACATTTTGTGTTCATTTTGCCATTATTTTTATGATAAATGTTAGCAATTGTCATTTTTGCTTTGCTCCGTTAGGTTCTGAGAATCCGTTTTTCCTTGCATAGGAAGGAAAGTTGTCATCCTTAGCGGGAAAGTTTTCCTTTATATGGAAGGAAAGTTTTCCTTGCCTTAAAGAAAGGTCGAGGAAAAGTACGAATTTATGTAATTTTTCCACGAAAAGCCTTGGCTGTTTGAAGAAATTCCCCTAACTTTGCACCAGCAAAAGCAACAACAAGTATCACTATCAACGTCTGATTTTCAAGCATTTACGGAACACATCAAAGATGCTTGAAATCTCAACGAGAATCACAACAAAAATCAAAACACATAACTTACAATTATGAAAGAAGAATACAAGAACGTGGCACTTTGCAGCAGCAATGGCTGCAAGGTTGCCGACCTTTGCCGCAGGGCAATGGGATACAAGACAATCAGCAAAGAGGACAAGACGCTCAAGATGGTCAATCCTATGCTGACAACCAACGACGAGAGCTGTCCGATGTATTCACATCTTGTAACAGTTCGCTTTGCAAAGGGCTTCATGAAGTTGCAAGGCGAAATGTCCAGAACCAAGTTCGATGCCCTAAAGCAAAAACTGCTGGCTCACTATGGCAAGAACCCATATTACGAGATGCGCAAAGGCACTCGATTGATTTCTCCTGAGGACCAGAGGTTTATAGCCAAAGCCGTCAGCAATATGGACGCAAACATATCAGATCCTTTCGACGAATATGTGGAGCAGGAGGTATGGAAGTAAACGTAATCCTTATCGTCTTTTTGCTCTTTTGAACGACGTGATAAGAACTCAAACATAATTAATATTAAGTTTTTAAGGATTTGAATGCAGAAATGTCCTGTCTCCTCTGCCTCCAAAACGATATGGATAAGAATGACAAACTTATAGGCAGATAGACAAAAATCATAAAAATATAATCTAAGACACACTTTTATTTGCATAATCCAAAATATAAATGTATTTTTGCAGAGCAAAAAGTTTGGGAACAGCCAAACAATAGTATTCTCTATACAAAAACAATCATCAAAACAAGATGGAACAGTTCACAGTTAATCTAACCAAAACCTACACCAAGGTACAGCCAGAGAACGTCATCCACAAATGCCGTTCTGGGTATGTGCGTGTTAAGAACGTGCGCTTGTACCAAGAAATACCAGCCTCGGATTGCATCAACGGAACATTCCAATTGGCAAAATAACTCCATGGCTGTATTCACACAAGACTACGACTATCAAGCTGAAGCAATCGTCACCACCTGTGCTATCACGCCAGCTGTTGAACTTGACGAAAACTTTACAGTGCCACAGATCTATCGAACTGAAAACGCTATGTGGGACACAGGAGCAACAAATTGTCTTATCTCGCGTAAGCTGATAGAAGCTCTTCACCTTGAACCCATTGGACAATGCAACCTTTCTGATGCTTCATCAGAGGAAGATGAAGTTGCAGATGTCTATCTCGTTCACTTAGGACTTCCAACGGGGCAGATTGTTCGCAACGTGCAAGCAGCCTTCACCCCATCACGAGACTATGACTTTGTCATCGGAATGGACGTTATTACTCAAGGTGACTTTGCAATTACCAACAAAGACAACCAAACCGTATTTTCCTATCAGCGACCAGCTCAAGAGCACATTCGCTTCGAAGAACGATAAGTTCTGCACAAAACTCATTCAAACAAAGTAAAGTCCAACGGATTTATAGGTTTCTCATGTGCTTTGCATGATACAAAATATCCCGACCTTCAAGCAAATGTGAAGGTCGGGATATTTTAGTTTTATGATTCAAGAAGAGTTCTTATGGTGCTATTTCTGCAGTGGGTCAGGAACTTGTCACTTGCCCCTTTCATTCCCATTCTCGTCAATTACCTACAAAATCTATTGATGCTGCCAGCAATAGTTGCTGCCTCTTTCCGCATTCCTACTGCATGGTTTTCCGCTTTTTGTTGTCGCCTGGCATTTGTCGTATTCTGGGTTATGGAGAGAGCAATAACTAGAATTGCCCTCAACCTCCAACTGACACCTTGTGCCTTTCTGGGTTGTAGCAATACATTGCTCGTCAGACGATGACGCAACCTTAGGCTTGCCAGAGGAGCAAGCGATGGTGCAGAGTATGATTGATAGGGTAAGGAGTTGTTTCATAATAATAGAGTCGTTTTTCGCAAAAATGGTTAATAGCGCTATATTTGTGAACTTATGGATACATAATAATGTCTTGGTTCATCTATATGGCCTATTTCTGGACAAACGTAGCTGAAATATCTGCATTTATTTGCTTCGTATTCCATAGGATTGTGAGGTGTTCCGTATTTTTTATACAAAGTGCAGATGTGTTCTTTTTGGAAGTTGTTGTATTTGTGGAATTTACACACCTTACAGTTCCTAATCAAATATCCTTTATCGTGTGCATATCTTAAAAGCCATACATCAAGGTTAGAACAATAATCCGGCGTTGTTACTCTCATAATTACGTCATCGTAAGGTGTGTCAATATCATCAACATCTATATCTATATTGCTACAGCTCCATCCTTCTTTTCTACCAATAGAATACGTACTACCATTTTTATGTATTAACTCTACATACACATCATGATGCAATAGCTTGTTATGGCTTTTCTCTTTTTTGAAATTATAAAAATGAATATTTTCGCTGGAATCAGTAAGTTCTTCATCCATTAGTTTTATTGCATCTTCCTCATCATTCAATGTTATCTCAATAATTCTGTAGCCAGAATCTATCTTCTCCTGTGAACACTTGTGAGTAACGCAGATTTCTAACATTACAGGTTCTACTTTTTGAATGTTTGAATATAACAATAAATCTGCAATGTATTTGTCACAAGCCTTCTCTTCTTCACAGATGTTGTAATATTCTTTAAAGTTTATTTTAGTTTTGACATATTCCTTGCAGTTTGCTTCATCAACAAGAGGACAGTCTTCTTTAGTGCAAGTTTCCACTTGAGTAATGAGGATGTTAAATTCCTTGCTATTATCAAATCTCTCCTTTAAAATCTTTTTTCCTAATTTATGCAGGTAAGTCTCTTCATTGCATTCTGCTACATTCTTGTGGCGAAAATAATGTTGGTTTACTTCTCCTAGACACGCAATCATTTCATCTCCACACGATATACAGAAGAAATGAGTTCCTCCTTCCTTCATCTCTTTAGTAACTTGGCTAATATGAACGATCTTTTTACTCTCGTTTAGAGCATAAGCATACCTGAGTTTATTCATGACAAGAATGTTATATGACAAATTTGATTAATCAGAAAATCTTAATGCAAAGTTAGCATTTTTCATTTTACCAAACAAATTTTCGGTAATCAAATATGCTAGATTGGCGGAAAAAGCGCGATTACAATCTTTTTGCCAATATGGAAGAGAGTTATCTAACTTCTCAATATATGTAAAATCACACAGCATATAGCGGAACATTTGTAAGATGCTCCTGCTCTTTGTATGGAAGCATTGAGTAGCGTTCGGCGTGAAGGTCGGATCTTTTTTGAAGAAGATTGCTGAGAGAGTTGCTGCGCACATTGCCTTCCGCTTTTACCTCTATCGGAAGAAGTGCTCCTTCACGTTGCACCAGGAAGTCTATCTCAAGGCGGGATTCGTCTGTAGAATGGTAGTAGATGCCACCAATTTCATGGCTCACCATCTGCTGAAGTACATATTGTTCAGTCATCCCGCCCTTGTACTCCTTGAAGATATTGTTGTTTACCAATATCTGTGCCGGCTGCACCTCTGCCATTGCTCCAAGAAGTCCGATGTCAGAAAGGTATAATTTGAAGGCATTCATCTCCGCATAAATCTTCAAAGGGAGTTCCGGCTTGGATACTCTTTGCACACGATGGACCAAGCCTGCATCACATAGCCACTGGATGGCAATCTCAAAGTCCTTGGCACGAGAACCGCGACTGACAGCTCCAAAGATGAACTTCTTGTTCTCCCGGAAGAGTTGTGCAGGTATTGTCTGCCATACCATGCGTATGCGTGCAACTTGATTTGCAGGGGCATGTTTCGTGAAATCTCTATCATAACCTCTAAGTATTTCAAGTTGTATGCTTCTCACAGCCTGAAGTCCTTCTTTGTCAATATGTGCTTGTACGGCTTCTGGCATGCCTCCTACGTAGAAATATTGACGTAAGAGGTCAACGTATTTCTCATGCAAAAGATTTATTGTGGAGAAATCCTTAGATGCCAATAGTTGCTGCATCTGGCCTTCGCCCTTGGCAAGAAGAAACTCCTCGAAGTTCATTGGGTAAACATTGATAGTGCTGACTTTGCCTACAGGGTAAGATGTACCGACATGCATAGATAGTCCTAACAGAGATCCTGCCACGGCAATGTGATAGTCGGGAGCCTCCTCGCAGAAGAACTTCAGTGCTTCCAGTGCCTCCGGGACTTCCTGTATTTCATCTAGGATGAGAAGGGTGTCTTGAGGAGTGATGTCAACGCCAGTCAAAGCAGAAAGAGCACGCAAGATTCTATCAATGTTGAAATCAACACTGAATATATCCTTCACCAAGTCGTTCTTCCTGCACATAACATAGGCTGTTTTGGCATATTCTCGTTGTGCAAACTCCTTGAGCAGCCAAGTTTTTCCTACTTGTCGTGCACCATTCAGTACGAGAGGCTTTCTCTTTTTGCTATTTTTCCATGCGATAAGTTCTTGATATACAAATCTTTCCATAGTCAACTATACATTTTTTCGCACTTATTTTGGTGCAAAATTACATTTTTCCGCACTTAACAACAAGGATTTTTACATTTTTCTGCACTTAATAGTAAGAATTTCTACATTTTTCTGCACCTAACCTCAGGATTATTGTACTTAACTTATAACAAAAGGCGAAAGGTCTGTGTGACCTTTCGCCTTTTATCTTGTTGGGCCATTGGCTGTTAGCCATTAGCCTCGCAGTCAAGAATGACTGCGAACATTATGCCTTGAAGCTTTCGATTTCCTCTGCCTTGAAGTTCATGATGTACTCGTAGTTGCCGTTGCAGTTGCCTTCAGTCATACGAACATAAACATTAGCTGACTTCTCGAAGAGTTCTGGAGAAACTGTTGCGTCGTCGAGGATGAGGAGAGACATGATGATCTCGCAAGTCATTTCGTAGAGACGGCGAGCGAGGAAGTCCTGCATATCCTGGCAACCTGCTTCCTTAACGTAAGCGATGGCAGCCTCGAGTTTCTCAACGAGCTTAGCTACACGAGCCTTCAATGGCTTGAGTGAATCAGCAACCTCTGACTCCATCATCTCCTTGATGTAGCCGAGTGTAGTGCCGTTCATGATGTAGCGGATAGCTGCAACAACCTGAAGCTGAGTAGTACCCTCGTAGATAGAGAAGATACGAGCGTCACGGAAGAGGCGCTGTGACTTGTACTCCATGATGAAGCCTGAACCACCGTGAACGGAGATTGCGTCGTAAGCGTTCTGGTTAGCGTACTCAGAGTTCATACCCTTAGCCATTGGAGTGAAGGCGTCGGCCATACGCTGATACTTCTTGAGCTCAGCCTTCTCCTCTGGAGTGAGCTTGCGGTCGCGCTGGATGTCCTCGAGAGCCTTGTAGATATCTACATAGCGAGCTGTCATGTAAAGGAGTGAACGACCTGCGTCGAGCTTAGCCTTCATGCGAGAGAGCATGTCGTAAACAGCAGGGAAGTCGATGATCTTTGTGCCGAACTGTGCACGCTCCTTAGCGTAAGCGAGAGCCTCGTTGTAAGCCTCCTGCTCAACACCTACTGACTGTGCTGCGATACCGAGACGAGCACCGTTCATGAGAGCCATGACATACTTGATAAGACCGAGCTTGCGTGAACCGCAGAGTTCTGCCTTTGCGTTTTTGTATGTAAGCTCGCAAGTTGGTGAACCGTGGATACCGAGCTTGTGCTCGATGTGGCGAACGTCAACACCGCCCTGGCGCTTGTCGTAGATGAACATAGAAAGACCACGACCGTCCTTTGTGCCGTCCTCAGAACGAGCAAGAACGAGGTGGATGTCAGAGTCACCGTTAGTGATGAAGCGCTTAACACCGTTGAGGAGCCAGCAGCCTTCTTCCTCTGAGTATGTAGCCTTGAGCATTACAGACTGGAGGTCGGAACCTGCGTCTGGTTCAGTGAGGTCCATAGACATTGTCTCGCCCTGGCAGATGCGTGGGATGTACTTCTCGCGCTGCTCCTCAGAACCGAACTCGTAGAGAGTGTCGATACAAGACTGGAGTGACCAAACGTTCTGGAAACCAGCGTCGGCAGCAGAGATAACCTCTGAGAGCATTGAGAATGTAGTGTTAGGGAGGTTGAGACCGCCGTAACGACGTGGCATAGAGATACCCCAAAGACCAGCCTTGCGAGTAACGTCAAGGTTCTCGTAAGTCTTTGAAGCATAGATCATGCGACCGTTCTCAAGGTGTGGACCTTCAAGGTCAACGCTCTCTGCGTTAGGGGAAATAACGTTATCGCAGATGTCTGTTGTGATGTCGAGAATCTGCTTGTAGTTTTCGATGGCATCCTCGTAATCAACTGGAGCATCTTCAAACTTTGCCTTATCTTCGTAATCGCGTTCCTTAAGGTCAACGATACGCTTCATCAATGGGTGATGAAGGTGGAATTCTATTGATGGATT
>JAKSLI010000003.1 GCA_024401305.1 Bacteroidaceae bacterium
CTTGCAGAAGGATCTAAAGCCGATGGTTACCAGTTGGTAGGTACATACGAGACAAAGGAGCTTTCCGCTGACGACTACTTCATCTCGAACAACAAGTTCTGGCGTGCAGGCGACATGACCCACGCTAGTGGTGGTGTAAAGGCTGCTCCATTCCGTGCATACCTCAAGAACACTACGGGTAGTGCAATGGCAAGTGCTCTCCGCATCGCAGTTGAGGATGACAGCGCAACAGCCATCGATGTCCTCAACATGCTCAACGACGCTGACGCAGAGTACTACGACCTCAACGGCCGCCGCATCCCTCAGCTCCAGAAGGGCATCAACATCGTGAAGTACGGAAACGGTAAGACTAAGAAGGTCAGCATCAAGTAAAAGACTGAATTAAAACAACTATTATAAACTATAAAAAAACTCGTGACGCTCGTGAAACCCGTGTTGAATCATAAAGAAATATAGCAATGAATAAAAAAGAATATATATCACCAATAGTGAATATTGTAAAGTTGAGAAGCTTTACGATCCTTGCCGCCAGCCCAATAAAATTGTCAAGAGGGCATGCGGATGAGGAGCAAAGTGTTTACAAACCAAGGCCAGACGAGATGGGCATCATCTGGGTGGAAACCAGAAGGCAAGACGACCGCGTCATAGACGACAGCGAAGAAGACTGGTAGTCGTCATTAAAAACAAACCAATAAATCTGACTTATCGTACTTATCATCAACGACATCCATCAGTTTGATAAGTATAATTTATTGATAAATAACGATAAAGGGCTGCAACGGTGAATGTTCCGTTGCAGCCCTTGGTGTATGTTTTTTAGTAGAGTTCCCTCAACTTCCCATGAGAACGAGCAGTTGGGCTACGAGTACTCGGAGGAACATTGAGAGGGGATAGACGGTGGAATATGCGATGGACGACTGGTCGCTGCCGCAGATACTATTGGAATAAGCGAGAGCCGGTGGGTCTGTCGTGCCACCGCTTATCATGCCGATGATAGTGAAATAGCTGCGATGACAGAGATAGCGAGCGATGATGCCGATAAGCATACATGGCATGAAGGTGATGATAAAGCCATAAACAACCCACCAATAGCCGCCATTTGTAACGGTTTCCACGAATCCTTTGCCAGCTCCCAAGCCAACTGCCGCCATGAAAAGACAGATACCGACCTCACGCATCAGAAGGTTTGCGGAGGATGTGGCGTATGTAACGAGATGCAGTCGTGGGCCATAATAAGAGAGCAGAATGGAGACTATGAGCGGACCGCCAGCCAATCCCAACTTCACGGGTACTGGCATTCCCGGCAGCATGATAGGCAAGGAGCCGAGAAGAACGCCGAGGGCGATGCCAAGGAAGGTGCAGAACATCTGCGGTTGGTCGAGTCGCTTCAGAGAGTTTCCAAGCAATGCGCTGACCTCATTCACATCATTCTTTTGTCCGACAACAGTCACACGGTCGCCAAGTTGCAAGAGCAATGCCGGCTGCGCAAGGAGGTCTATGCCAGCACGACGCACGCGACTGATGCTGACATGGAAAGTTTCGTTGAGTTTGAGGTCGGAAAGTCGTCTGCCTTGCAGTTTCGCATTGGTCACAATAATGCGCTCATTCACAAGAACTCCCTTCGCCTCTTTCTCCCAATCGGCACGAGCAATCCCCGTCAACTGCTTACCTATGAGTATGGTAAGAGCCTCTGCATCAGCAGGTTTCGCAACAAGGAATATCCTATCTCCCATCTGAACCTTCGTCTCGGCAAGAGCAATCTCCACCTCACCGCAAGAGGAACGCATGATACGAGTGGCAACAACCTCACGCCCTGCAAGTCGCTGTATGTCGCAGATGGTGCGGTTGCAAACGGCAGGGTTGGTAACTTCAATCGTCACCGACTGTAATGCACCACCGATAGCAGGGTTGTTCTTGTCATAAAGTTTCTTCTCGTCGTCTAGGTTTATCCTGAACATCGACTTCAGGATGATGAAGCAAAGTATTATTCCGACTACGCCAAGCGGATAAGCCACGGCATAGCCTTGCGCGAAAATCGGATTGAATTCGCCGCCATGCATGTCACTATAAGTTTGCTGTGCGGCACCAAGACCAGGGGTATTGGTCACAGCTCCATAGAGAACGCCGGTCATTGTCATCAGATTCTCGCCAGTAACGACATGGATGAGGTAGGCAGTAGCAGCACCAAGGAGTACTAGTCCCGTGGCAAGGAGGTTGAGCGTGATGCCACCCTTACGAAAAGAGGCAAAGAAGCCAGGACCAACCTGCATACCGATACTATATATAAATAGAATAAGACCGAATTCCTTGACGAAATGTGATGTGACATCGTCGAGCATAAGTCCGAAATGACTCGCCAGGATGCCGACAAACAGAATCCATGTCACGCCAAGACTCACGCCAGCAACCTTTATTCGCGAGAGCATCAAGCCGACACATATAATAATAGATACCAACAATACGCTATGCGCCACGCCAGTACCGAGAAACAACTCTTCAAGCCAAAACATCGATGGGATTTGTGATTTATGATTTACAACGGATTGTTCGTCACATTATCGCCATCGGTGAAGAAGTCGTCTGGATCATGATTGTAATCCCTGAACTTATTGTAAGCGGTATGTGAGAAACAAAGGATAAGGGCAAGGGCTGAGATGCCGCAAAGAATGAGAAGAAGATTCCCTGATGATAGTATATAATTCATAGTTTTATTGGTTGGTTTCCGTTTTTTCGGCTGCAAAGGTACAGAAGATAAATGGTGATTTTACGCCATAATAATAGTTTGTTCCGATAGTTGCTATCGCCGAATTGCTATAAGCGAAAACGATGGTAGTTATCGTAACTATCTTTGAAACTTATTTGTCAGAATGCCTTTTTTTTTATAATTTTGCAGCCGAAAGTTGAACAATATAAAATGGAACTAAGGCAACTAAGGTATTTTGTAAGGGTGGCGGAGACATGTAATTTCTCTGAGGCATCGCGACAGTTGAACATCACCCAAAGCACTCTCTCCCAACAGATTAAGCAACTTGAAGACGAACTTGGCGTCAAGCTGCTGATTCGTAATTCCCACTCAGTCCGACTGTCGGATGTAGGCGAGGCGTTTCTTGCCCAAGCGCAGCGCACTCTCACGGCAGCAGACACTTGCATCGAGCGTATTCACGATGTGCAGGAACTGGGAACCGGTGTACTGAATATCGGTTCTACCTACACATTCTCGCCAATGCTCAAGGAGACGGTCCTGCTGTTCATGAAGAAGTATCCGGGCGTGAAGGTCAACATCCACTGCCATTCCATGCAGACATTGATGAAAATGCTTGATAGCCAGAAGATTGATGTCGTGCTGAGCTACAAACCTTCGCAGACTTTCAACGACATTGACTCGCACATCATCTTCGACAACCGTCTGGCTGTAATCGTAGCCGATACGCATCCGTTGGCAAAGAAAGGGAGCATACGCCTCAACGAACTGGAATCTGTGCCACTGGCAATGCCTACCAAGGGTATGCAGGCTCGCTGTACCTTCGACCGACTCGTGGAAGGTCACGACTATCGCTTCAACATGCGTCTGGAAAGCAATGAAGTGAACACGCTGATCGACCTTGTGCGCGGCTCACACATGGCAACGGTTCTCAGTCAGGCAACGGTGGCTCATGTAAAAGGAATATCCGTTCTGAAGCTTGACCATAAGGGCACTTCCATGGAAGGTTCGTTCCATGTTCTACGCAATGCCTACATGAAGCGATCAACAAAAGAATTCCTTAGATTGCTATGTGAGAACCGTTCGTATGGTCTCGCGCTGATGGATTTGTTTTAGTGGCCACAAACAAAAACTGCAAAAAAACAACGAAATATTTGTGTATATTCTCACTTATTCGTAATTTTGCACCCGAAAAACAATACCAAAGGTTATTGGTGTCTTGCTGCGGCAATGCGTAATGCATAATGCGTAATTGCACTAAGCAAAGACTTAATAGGGAATCAGGTGAGAATCCTGGACAGTCCCGCTGCTGTGAGTTCCATTATTCCAGCACCAAAACAGAAGCCACTGAGAACGGTGTAATTACGCATTAAGCATTATGAATTACGCATTATTCTTGGGAAGGCGGTGCCGAGGAGGAACAAGTCAGAAGACCTGCCAAGAAGACCTTAATGTTCGTAGTTTGCGCTCGTGGGTTAGGCGCTGCGGATGAGGATATGGCAAATAAAAACTTTACACATGAAATCAAGATTGCTGATAGTGCTTGTCATGATGATGAGCACCCTCTTTGCGTATGCCCAGACGATCCCCTCCGTCTCCCCCACAAGGGGGAGGGACGTTCCCAATGAGCAGAACAGATTTGTTGACTCGATCCGCCATATAGAGGAAGTGACGGTGATGGGCAAGCGTCCTCTTGCCACCACGCAAAGCCTCAACGGAAAGGAGCTTCAGGCGCTGTCGTCAACGAGCATTGCCGACGCCTTGAAATACTTCGCTGGCGTACAGATAAAGGACATGGGCGGTCTCGGTGGACTCAAGACCATCAATGTCCGCTCGCTCGGAGCACAGCATGTGGGTGTCTATATCGACGGAATACGCATCACGAACGCGCAGAACGGTACTGTGGACCTAGGAAAATACTCGCTATCGACGCTTGAATCCGTACAGCTCTACAACGCGAACAAACTCGACGAGTGCCAGTCGGCATCGGAATATGCGTCAGGAGCAACAGTCTATCTCCGCACCCGCCGACCACAAAAGGACTCTCTTTCGGCTCAGGTGCGTTGGGCGTCGTTCCACACATACATGGGCAAGCTCAACGCCCAGTTTGCGAAGAAAGGTTGGAGCGGTTTCATCGACGGCGAATACATGAGCAGCAAGGGCGACTATCCTTTCCGCTATCACTCGCAATTTGAGGACACGGTAGGCACTCGCGCAAACTCGGACATCGAGTATTTCCGTGTGGAAGGTAGTGTGTTCAAGAACGGATTCTCCTCACACCTCTACTACTACGACTCGGAGCGCGGCTGTCCGGGAGGCATAGTCCGCCGACTGTCGGATAAATATATTAATGTGGGACGTGAATGGGACCGCGACCTCTTCGCACAGTTCTCTTACCAGCAGATGATCGGCGACCACCATCGCTTCAAGGTGAACAGCAAGTATTCGTACGAATATCTCCGCTACTGCACCGACTATCCAGAGAACCAGAACACGGCTCGTGTGGACAACCACTACAACAACCACGATGTATATGGCTCTGCGTCATACTCGTACATGCCGTTCTCGTGGCTCTCGTTCAACACAGGTTACGACCTCCGCTGGTCTATGATGACTTGCGACCTCAGAAACTTCTCCGTCGTCCATCGCCTTGACCAGAAAGCTGTTGCAGCAGTTCATCTCAACTACCAGAACTTCCAGGCAGCAGCCACGATGCTCTACCAACACTACAAGGACCACACCTTCGCCAACACAGGGGCAGCCAAGCCGCTTGAACGCTTCACCCCAACGGTTTCTCTCGGTTACACTATGAAGGACCTCACGCTGAGAGGTTGGTACAAGAAGATATTCCGTGCTCCTACGCTGAACGATCTCTACTACACACAGGTGGGCAACCGCAACCTGAAGCCGGAATACACCGAGCAATGGAACTTCGGCGCAGAGTGGAAGATGCCATTTATTCCGCTTATGGGAGGAACATTGAGCGGCAATCTCCAGTGCGATGTCTATCAGAACAAGATCACGAACCGCATTGTCTGTCTGCCTCTGAAGGGCACTTACTCATGGTCGATGATGAACTACGGCTACACCTTCTGCCAAGGTCTCAACGCAACGGGAAACATCCGCTACGGCATAAAGGACTGGAACTTCTCGCTTCTGACCTCTCTGACATGGCAGCGCGACCTAAACCGCACCGACCCGGAGGACGAAGACACTTACAACAAGCCGATATGCTACTCGCCAACACTCAGCTACGGCATCACCGGCATCGCGGCTTACAAGGGCATCTCTCTCACACTTTCCGACCTCCATGTAGGCGAACGAATGTGGAGCTATGCCGACCCGGAAGACCTTCTCGAGCCATACAATAACATTGACTTGAAATTGACTTGTGAACTGTCAACATTCTCTTCCATCTCATTGGAAATCAACGACTTGCTTGACGAGCAGTACGAACATGTTCCTCGCTACCCAATGCCAGGACGTAACTTCAAGCTGACGCTCACTGTTGGATTGTAAAGTTTCGCTCGCATTGCTCACGAAAGTTGGTAACGGCATATTCGTAAAACAATGTAGCAAAAGTCATTAGCCTCAAGTCGAGCTTGCGAGCGTTGAATAAAACACTTAACAAACCAACATAATTATTAATGAAACAGAAACTACTAATCAAGCAGTTGCTTTGCTTGCTTTTCGTGGCTCTGCCTACATTGGCGTGGGCTGACAGGGAGGTGAAGCAACCAGTCTTCGGCAAACAAGTCATAACAGTTGCCGACGACGAGGTAATCACGTTCGTCGATCCAAAGGGCGACACGGATTACACAGGACAGACTTCCGAGAACTGTCAGGGCATGACAGTCTTCAAGCCTGCTGTTGAAGGCAAGTCCGTACAGATTGTCTTCGAGTACATGAACATGGGCGGTAGCGGAAGCTATTATTCCGTAGCCAATGTTTACAACGGCAACCCTGATGCTGACAACTCATTCACATGGGCAACAAGCACATCTACCGTTCCTACAAGCTACAGCGCTTCGGTATTGCCTTCTGGCGACATTCTCCGCGCTTTCCCTAACGAAAGAAACAAGACCTACGAGAACGAGACCTACTTCTCTACAAGCAACGACGGCATGCTCTCTGTAGGTTTCGCTTATCGCTATGCCTACAGCTGCAAAGGCTGGAAGGCTAAGGTGAAGCTTGTTGCGCTCAACAACATGCAGACAAAGGGTGCTGCTGCCGACTACAGCGCAGTTCCCACATCAGTGAAGTCAAAGCAGAATGTAGCTCTCGCCGGTTTCAATGTTACCACTGAGGGCGTGATGAACGCAGACAATCTCACTGGCGTAAAGGTTAAGTTTGCGAAGAACGAGGGCGTTGTTAATCCTTCGGATCTCAAGCTTTATGATGCTAGTGGCAATGACCTTAATGCAACTATTACTGCCGATGGCGAGAACCATTTGCTCACTGTAAACAAGACTCTCGTTGAAGGCAAGAACGATTTCCTCATCAAGGGCGACTTCCTTGGCACAGCGGAGATTGGCGCAAAGGTGCAGCTCGACGTTCTCGGCGTGACAACAACAGCCATGCCAGACGGCGTAACTCCTTTCACTTCAGCAGAATCCGTGGAATTGGAAAACCCAGCCCTCGTGCTGATGTCTTCCACTCCACAGACTGTTACCGTAGGCGACACACCTCTCGCATTCTTTGACGAAGGTGGTGCTGACGGCAAGATCAAGCAGAATGTAAATGGAACAATCACTTTCCTCCCTGCCACTCCTAGCAAGAAGGTGATGATTGATGTGACAAAGATGAACATCTGGCTCGGCACTTATTACGTTCAGGAGTTCCGTGTTTACAACGGCACTGAAGTAAAGGCTGACAAGCTCATCAAGACTCTCAACAACGGCGAGACAGGCATCATCCGCTCTACAAGCGAAGACGGTGCACTTACCGTGAATCTTTTCGCAAACACTTCTGCCACAACATACGAAAACGACGGTTGGGAGGCTACAGTTTCGCAGTTCACTCCACAGGCAATGACCGTAGAGGAACTTGCTGTTGAAGCTGCTTCTACTGCCACTTGCTCTGCTGGTGACGATGCAGAAATGCTCAAGGTTACAATCCTTACAGAGAACACAGAACCTGCACTCGTGCCAAGTTCATTCTCTGTTGACTGCGGCGAGAACTACGCTCTCGTATCAAAGGTAGCAATATACAGCACCGGAACTTCCGGCACTTACGCAGCAACAAAGAAGATTGGCGAAGCAGATGTTACTGCACAGAATGTGACTGTACCTGTTTCAAATGCAGTTTCTCTCGTTGAAGGCAACAACTACTTCTGGGTAACCTACACACTCTCTACAACAGCAAAGAGCGGAAAGAAGGTTAGCGCGAAACTTGCCAATGTGAAGTTCACAAACGATGCTACTGTTACTTACGACATTGCTACTGCCTTTGAGCGTGAGGTCAAGAACATTGCAATCGCAACAGAAGGCACGAAGACCGTTATGGTTGACGGCACTTTCGGACTCCAGAGCGAGCAATATCCTACTAATGCTAATTATACTGCTCCAGGTACTACAGACCGCATCGTGGTCTTCAAGCCTGCAAACGAAGGAAATGTCTGCGAGATTGAGTTCTCTAAGTTCGAAATCTATTATGCCTCTTCAAGCTATGGCACAAAGGCTAAGTTCCAGATCTATAGCGGCGAAGGCACAAAGGGCGAGAAACTCTATGAAGTAACAGCTCCTACATCCGGTTCATACAACAAGGTTGGTCCTGGCGAGAAGCTCCGTTCTACAAGCGCTGACGGTGCTATCACCGTGGTTTACAACCCTAACACATCTTCTTACTACTACTGTGGCGAAGGCTTCACTGCCAATGTATCGGAATACAAGACAAAGGCAATGGAGTATGAAGAGACAACTGTTGCGCAGACTTCAAGCGATGTTGTAGCCGTTGGTGCAAAGAACCAGGCATTGCTCACGCTGAATGTTAATACTTCGGGAACAAACAATCCTCTCACACTGTCTAAGGTAAACATTGATCTCAAGGATCTTCAGCAGAACATTGCAGCCGTAAAGCTTTATGCTGTTGGCAAGAATGACGCTGATCCTACCACAGACGCTACTCCTGTTGCAACAGCCACTGTTGGTGAGAATTCCGCTCTCATCCTCACTCTCGCTGAGCCTCTTGAACTAAAGGAAGGCGACAACTATCTCCGTCTCACTGCCGACATTGCAGAAGATGCTGTTGCTGACGCCAAGGTAGATGCTAAGGTTCTTTCTCTCACAATTGGTGGCGAAGAAAAGACTATCGAAGCTGGCGACCCTGACGGCGAGCGTACTGTGAAGTACATGTATCTCCTCCAGTCAGGCGACAATGGCGAGGTAACTATCGGCGACAACACAATTATGTTCTACGACGATGGTGGTGCAGAAAAGAATGCTTCACGCAACTTCACTGGTCAGGTGACATTCGTGCCAAACTCTGCTGACAAGGCTATCAAGTTCGTCTTCAAGACTTCTTCTTTCGGAAACTACTCTGACCACCTTTATATATATAATGGTGCAGAAGCAAAGACATCGGCAGATGTTGAGGTCGGCATGTACGATGCAGCACCAGAAATGTTCATCTCTGAGAGCGCAGACGGCAAGCTTACAGTCAAGTTCTCTACAGCTTCTTCTACTACATCAGTCACAAACTTCGCCATCGAGGTTTCAGCTTACCAGAAGCAACCTCTCGCAGTGGCAAGCATCACTACTGAAGACACCTCTGACGCAGAGACTCTCAAGGGCGCACAGGATGTAAAGATGCAGAAGATTGCCATTGAGGCTGCTGGCGACATGAACGACATCAAGCTTTCTGCTGTAAATGTAAATGCTACCAACGCAGAAGTTATCAGTAAGGTTAAGGTATATGCTACCGATACTTATAGCACATTCTCTACAACAAACCTCATTGGCGAGGCTGACGCCGCTGGAAACATTGCTGTTGACTACACCATCAACAAGCGGGGCACTTACTATCTATGGGTAACTTGCGACATTGCTTCAGATGCAACTATTGGCAACAAGCCTTCTGCTTCCGTTACTGCCATCACTGCAAACGGCGAGGAAGTTGCCGTAGCTGAGCCAAGCACTTCTACCATTGAGGTTGTCAGCGGCAAGAGCGGCACAATAGCTGTTGGTCCTGGTACTGCCTACCCTACTATCCAGAGTGCTATCAACTCTCTCGCCATTGGCGTTGAAGGTCCTGTCGTTCTCTCTGTCAAGAAGGGCAAGTACAACGAGCGTCTCATGATTCCTGCCATCAAGGGTGTATCGGCTACAAACACCGTTACCATCCAGAGCGAGACAGGTCTTCGTGGCGATGTGGAAATCTATCACGACTCTTACACTTCTCCTGCATACGGTGAAACTGGCTATGGCGTAGTAACATTCGACAATGCGAACTACATCACTCTCAAGGATGTTACCGTAAAGACCGAGGCTCCTCAGTATAAAGGCGTTGTCTATGTGCGCAATGCAAGCCGCCATATTACTATCGATGGATGTTATCTCTCTGCTCCAACGACTACCCAGTACTCAGAGGGCGACATCAACATCATTGGTCACTATGTTGACAACTCAAAAGATGCTGACGGCAATTACCTCTGCAACAATAACAACGACTACCTCACCATCAAGAACAACATCATTGAAGGTGGCTACATCGGCATAAGCATGGGTGGTACAAGCTATGTTGCTCTGCCTAAGGAAGTCGGTGGTGTAATCGAAAACAACATCATCCGTGGCTGGGGTTCCAAGGGAATCTATGTAATGGAAGAACTTGGCACCAAGATCAACGGCAACAAGGTCTATAACGTAGAATACACTGCAAGCTCTGCTCTCGGTCTTGACATGCAGGTTGGCGAGGACAACACTCTCCCTGTAGAGGTTACTCACAATACTTTCTACATCGCAGCAAGCAACACAGCAAGCGCGATGTCATTCCGCAAACTCATTGGTACTGCCGAAAATCCTGTTGACGTATCTTACAATGAGGTTCGCGTGGTATCAAAGTACTCTGCAAACTTCGGCGTAAAGTTCTCTAACGGAAACGTGAAGAACGTGAACTTCGACCACAACTCTATCCGCGTAACAAACGCACAATATCCTGTTAGCGATGGAGCAACTGGTCTCTGGTTTTCATCTACTCTCACTGACGGCGCTGCTGCCAATGTGAATGTCACAAACAACATCGTTGCAAACGAGGCTACAGGCTTCGCTGTAAACCTCTACAACGATGGCAACCTCAACGCAGTCAAGTTCGCAAACAACACTCTCTACACTGCTGGCGCAACATTCGCTCGTGCTTCTTCTGGCACAACAATGGACTACGCAGCATGGACAACAAAGACTGGCGAGACTGGTGGCGAGAACACTCTCGTAGCATTCAAGGACGAGTTCCGCCTCTTCCCTGCTGCTGAGGTTGGCGATCGCGGTTGCTTCCCTTACGATGCTAACCAGGCTGCTGCTACTCATGCTGAAGGCGATCCTGCATTTGACGTGGAAATGGGTGGTGGCGACATCACTGAGCCAACCAACCCAGAACTCCTTGTAGATGCTGAATACGAACTTCCACTTGGCGAGGAAGCACAGCTTTATGCAACTCTTACAGAAGGTACTGCTCCTTACACCGTAACTTGGAAGGATAGCAAGAACACTGTTATCAAGACAGAAACTCTTGAGTCTCTCCCAGAATCACCTCTCACTTGCACTATCACTCCACAGGAGAACGCTGACTATACCGTTACCGTAGTTGATGCAAACCTCAAGGAAGTTTCGGCTGCCATCCGCGTCATCACTACAGGTGATGCTGCTCCTGCTACATTCGAGAATCTCTATCTCGATGAAGAAAGTGAATTCTCTGGCATCTACGAACTTGAGGACGAAGATGATTTCTTCCGCGAAACAACATTCGTCAATGGTTCATACTCATTCTATCAAGGAACATGGCCTGACTACGACACATGGTGGGGTATCGGTTATTCTAACCACACTTCTACTGAATATGCAGGTCTTGACGATCAGTTCAACAGCATTGTTGGCACTGGCGTAAACGGTTCTGAGAACTATGCTTTGGCTTACTACATGGCAAACATGGGTCCTGGTTATGAGCCAGCTGTTACCATCACAAACAAGCCTCAGGGCGATGTTGTTCCTGGTATGTATGTTACAAATACAGCATACGCAGTAAACTCAATGGAGAATGGCGATGAATATGCAAAGAAGTTCGGCTACGGCGACTGGTTCAAACTGACTGCTACCGGTTATGATGCTGCTGGCAATAATACTGGTTCTGTTGACTTCTACCTTGCAGACTTCCGCAGCGACAACGCTTCTGAGCGTTATATCGTGAAAGATTGGCGTTATATGGATCTCTCTGCTCTCGGCACTGTTAAGAAGATTGTCTTCACTATGAGCAGTTCCGACAATAGCAAGTGGGGCATGAACACTCCTTCTTACTTCGCATTCGACGACTTCGGAGTTGCTGCCCCAGGTGTTAACGTAACGATTGGCAAGAACGGCTGGTCAACATTCGCTTCAAAGCATAACATGACTATCCCTGAAGGCATCACCGCTTACTATGCTACTGCTGCCAACAACAGCACGGTAACTCTTGAAGAAATCACTGACGGCATTATCCCTGCTGGCGAAGGTGTTGTGCTCAACGGTGTTGAAGGCGAGACTTACACATTCATGCAGTCTGAAGAGGAAGGTTCCGTTCTCACAGGCAACCTCATGGTTGGCGTAACAGATCCAGAAACATTCAGCAACAATGGTCATGTTTATGTAATATCAACCGTAAACGACGAGACTGCATTCTACCATTACACTGGCGCAACATTCCCAGAAGGCAAGGCTTACCTCAACATGCCTACCGCTATGGGCGCTAAGGTTGGCATCAAGTTCAACGATGATGCTACTGGCATCAATTCTGTGCGTGATGATGAAAGCGTTATGCAGAACACTTACAACACCAACGGTGTTCGCGTAAATACAAATGCCAAGGGTATTGTAATCAAGAATGGCAGAAAAGTTCTGGTTAAGTAAGTGAAGAACCAAGCTCGCTTGAGTTCTTCCGAACGAGAAGAACTTAGGCGCAGCCAAGGTTCTGGTAAAGTAAGCAACTTGTTTCTCTAAAAGTTACGATACAATAAAAATGAAAATCTAACGTTATATAATTACAACAGTGCTGATGCTTTTCACGGTATCAGCATCTGTTGTATTTACGTAACAAAATATTTCTCATAAACTTTAGACACAAGAATTTAAAAAAATCACATTAAATATTAACCCTAAAACCAAAATCAAATGAAGAAATTCTTTACTCTTCTGGCAGTTAGCCTTGGATTCCTTTCAGCTACTGCCCAAAATGTAGTGACCTTTGAAGGTGACTATTTCTCATCAAAGATCGATGATCCTCAGTACATGGGTCCACAGCTCTATGGCGACGGTACCTACAACTGGACAGACGAGAAGACAACTCTCTCTTCTGAGCTTACCGACCTTTACATGGACGGCTGCTATTGGGGCGGCGGTGTGGCTATCTCTAACTACATCGAGCCAGATATCAACAATGGCAGCTACTACACCCAGCTTTCTGTGCCTGTAAGCAACGGTTCTGAGAACTTTGCTGTTGTATATGGCGACTACACTTACGTCTATTTCAACGATGGCGAAGCTCGCACCATCAAGTCTATGGATGTTTGTCCTACTACTTACCTCCTCAACTCAGAGATGCTTGGCGACGGTTTTGCAGGTACTCTCGCTGGCGACCCTAACGGTTGGTTCAAGGTAAAAGTGGTTGCTGATGACGACGATGGCAACTTCGTTGAGTTCTACCTCTGCAAGGACGGTGTTGTTCAGCAGGGTTGGGAGACTGTTGACCTCTCTTCTCTCGGTAAGGTTACAATGCTCACATTCTATTTCTCTGGCAGCGACATGGGCACATGGGGTCTCAACACTCCTGCTTACTTCGCTTTCGACAACGTGAAGATTGGCGATGCTGCTACTGCTGACGTAACTATTGGCAAGGGCGGTTACTCTACATTCGTTTCTGAAAGCAACATGGCTGTTCCAGCTGGCGTTACAGCTTACTATGCAACAGCTGCAAACGACAATGCTGTAGCTCTTGAAGAGATCACTGACGGCGTTATCCCTGCAGGCGAAGGTGTTGTGCTCAAGGGTGAGGAAGGCAAGACTTACACATTCGTTCAGTCTGACGAAGAAGCATCTACTCTCGCTGGCAACCTCATGGTTGGCGTAGCTGACGCAAGCACATTCACTAACAATGGTAGTGTTTATGTTATTGCTACTGTAAACGGCGTAACAGCATTCTATCAATATACCGGCGAAACATTCCCAGAAGGCAAGGCTTACCTCAACATGCCTGGCGTAAATGTTCCTATGGTTAAGATTGCTGGCTATGTAACTGGCATCAATTCAATGCGTAATGAGGAAAGCGTAATGCGTAATGCTTACAACCTCAACGGCGCTCTCGTAAACAAGAACTTCAAGGGTATCGCTATCAAGAATGGCAAAAAAGTTCTGGTTAAGTAAGCGAAGAACCAAGCTCGCTTGAGTTCTTCCGAACGGGAAGAACTTAGGCGGAGCCAAAGTACTTGTTAAGTAAATAAGACAAAATAATCCCACAATAAACTAATTCTTTTCTACAAATATGAAAAACTTGTATGTAAAGCCACAGCTTTCAATGACTGCTGTTGCTACAGAAGGTACAATCCTCACAGGCTCTATCGCAGTAGGTGAAGGTAGCATCGACAACCCTCTTCTCATTCAGACAAAGAAGGCAGGTTATATCATGAACTCTAACGCTAAGGTTTCTGGTGAAGGTCATCCTTTCGTACAGATGGAAACATACGCTACAAAGTAATGAAAATAAGACATTTTATAACTACGACAGTGCTGGCGCTTATGGCGTCAGCATCTGTTGTATTTGCACAAGAGAAGATCATCCTTCTGAACGAAGGCAACTGGCAGACTGACAACGGTCGCATTACCTATTTCGAAAACGGAGTAGTGAAAAGCAACCAATGGTTTCGCGACATCAACGGCTTCAAGCTCGGCGATACCCCAAACGACATCATCCAGATTAACGATAATCTCATAGCCATAGCGCTCAACTGGTCGAACATCATCCAGTTCATCACACCTCAAGGCGTTGCTGTTGCCGCCACAGAGAATGTGCCAAACAACCGCAAGCTCGTTTCCGACGGACGCTATGTCTATGCTTCAAGTTACGGCCACGAATGTGAGACCGTAAACGGCATGGAGTATTTCGAGAAAGGCTATGTTGCAAAGATTGACACGAAGACATTCGAGGTCGTGGCAGCCACGGAGGTAGGCTACGAACCGGAAGGCATCGCACTCTACAAAGGTCATCTCTTCGTGGCAAATTCTGGCGGCTATGCCTTCCAGGAAGACCACGATTACGAAACGACTGTCAGCATCCTTAACGCCGAGACGATGGAGGTTGTGAAGGAAATTGACACAGGCTTCATAAACCTATATGGCAAGATGTCGCAGAGCGGCAAATATCTTTGCATAAACTCTGCTGGCGACCATTACAATGTATCATCGGCAGCCATCATCATAGACTGCGAGAAAGCCTTAGGCAACCAGCATTGCTTCCAGGCTCTTGACATCGCAGCCAATTGCAGCACGACAGCTCGCGACGGCAGTTTCATCGCCATCGGCTCAAGCTTCAGCTATGTCACAGGCGATTACAAGTTCAACTATGCCACGATAAATCCTGAGGAAGTGATGCAGTCGGGCGGAAAATCGGGCGTGAAGGAAGATTGCTTGCCAGGAACCATTGTCAGCGATCTAAAGAAGATGGGCATGCCTTACGACTTCTTCGTAAACCCTTACACTGGCTACATCTACTCTACCGACGCAGGAAGCTTTGCATCTGCCGGTCAGATGTACCAATGGAATCCGGAGGGAAAGTTTATCGGCAAGTACAAGGTTTATATAAATCCAGCCCACTTCCTCGCACTTCCACCTGACGGACATTTCCCTACTTGCATTCAGTCTCCGACTGAGGCTAATGGCAAGCTGAAGGATAATGGCATCTATAATCTGAAAGGACAGCGTGTAACAAAAGACGCAAAGGGAGTTCTAATAATAAACGGAAAGAAAGTTATCAAATAAATCGCATAAGCGTAAATTGCCAAATAGTAAACTACAATGGTATCAAGACGAATTCTTACCGCCACACTTCTGACAGTCATCTGTACAGTAAACCTTCTTGCAGCAAGCGTGAAGGTCACGATGAACAGCACCGCAAAGGTCATGACTCTCGTGAACAAAAGCACGAATGCAGGTGTTGATGTAGGCGAACCTACTGTTCCTGAGCGATATAACACCTACACCTTCAACGCAGCCCCAGGCACTTATGTGCTTACGGGATGGGATTCTGATGTTCATGCAAAGGACTACGGCACAATAGAACTGCAGATTACCGATGCGGCTGAACAGGAGTTCAACATTTTCGTGGTCACCGCTACATGCCAGAACTACTTCACTGAAAGTAAAACGGGTTGGGCATACGGCACTGACTGGACCATGAAGAATGTCAGATGCAGCACGCGCGAAGGTAAGTCGATTCCTGTCACATTGAGCAACTACACCAATGTGGCTACTTCCGGCAACAAGTATCAGGCGAAATACATGCTTGCTCTTAGCGGCACGACATACGACTTCGCAATTGTGCCAAGCAATGCCCTTAAGGCAGAGGGTTACATGGAAGACCGAGTAAGTGGTACGGTAACAGCCAACACCTCTTGCAATCTCACTTTTCCTATGGGCGGCGAGTTTAGCGTCACATTCCCTATTAGTGCCAACTTCAAGCTCGCTCGTAAGCCTGGTGGCACAAACGGTTCGGGTTCCATCCATTATGTTGCCTTTGACGATATTCAGCCTACAAGCAAGACTGTTTCCGGCAGAAACAACATCTACAAATACACTCTTGCAGAAGGTACAACCTACAACTATCGTCTTTGGAAAGAAGACAGGCGCACGAAGGCAGGCACTTTCGTGTACTACGCAGGTTCTACGCGCGACGGTAAGGTGTGGGCTGACGGTCAGGACGGTTTCCGCAGCATGACATTCACAAACGCCGACATCGCAGAAGATGCAAAATGGATGAACAAGGATGTCAATGCCAACTCAAATGCAAATGTCGCAAACATCATGCTCACGGTAAACGAACGCGGACACCTATCAATGAAGTCTGGCGAGACAAAGATGCTTGGTGCACAGCGCGACTGGCAGCTTACAAACAACCTGACATCAAACTACTTCATTGAGCCTACTTACCACTACACGGTGCTCAATCTTGACGGCACTACAGGCAACGATGTCGTTACCATAACAAAGGCTGCCGACGATTTCTGTCCTTGGGCTACATTAAAGGCTAACAAGGCTGGTTCTGCGCTCGTTCTCGTTAGCTACGACGCAATGAAGGTAACCCAGCAGAAGCGTTCTGGTTCTGGTACTGCAGCAAAGCCTTATACAATAGAGGAAAGTAATTTCAACTACGGTTCGGAATGGAGCGCTCTTTGGCCGGAGAACACAGGTGTCTTCGTCGTTACTGTCGATCAACCTAAGTCTTCTCTCGACTCAAGGATGCTCATCAACGAAAAGTACAATGCAAGCACGATGAAGCTTGCTGCGGAACATGTTGATGCAGAGCACGATGTATTCTATTACCTCAAGGGAACTGATGGCTACAGCTACACATTCAAACCTGAGAATGTTGCAGACATTCAGATTGCCTACCCTACCCTTTCATCCACAGGAGCATCGTACAATGGTTTCTCTTCCAACGGCGTTTCAAAGCACGCTGACGGTTCTTACACACTGCTGCTCAAGCATGGACGCCAGATTGTATGCCTCATAGGAAAAGATGGCAACAAGAGCTATCAGGTACTTACCGCAAAGGAATGTGACCGCACAATAACGAACAACACTCACACTGACGGTTTCTTCTATCCAGGCGACGAAATCGAGATTCAGTATTCCGGTCTTTATCATCCTGCAAACAAGATGTCGGGCATCTACAACATGTCGGCTTATGTCACATACAATGGCGTACCAAACGGCACGGAACTTTACCAAGGCAAGAACCAATACCAGTTCTGCGGAACACCTTCTGCCCAACTCGTGAAAGTGCAGATTCCTTCCGATTGGAACCCAAGCGAGACTTTCTTGATGACAGATGCTTGCATTCAGGTAAGCGGCTTTGGCGACCCTATCGGAAACCATCGTAACATTGATCCCGTGGCAGGTCGCTCGCCAAACTTCAATGCAATTTCCCACCAGACATATTTCGGTTCGCTTCCTGATGTGGAAATCCCTGTTGCTGCGAGTGAATATAATCTCACCATCGGCAAGGGCGGTTGGTCATCGTTCGCATCATGCATCAACACCACAATCCCGGCTGGTGTAACTGCCTATTATGTTACAATCGATGCAAGCAAGACTGCTCATCTGCAGAAGATAACTACCGGCACCATTGCTGCTGGCGAAGGTGTCATCATCAAGGGCGTTGAGGGCGAGACAGCTACTTTCCTTGCCACCACAACTGCCGCTGAGCGCATCCCTGGCAACAAGTTGGTCGGCGTTCTCAAGGCAAGCGATTTCCATAACAATGGTTCAGTATTTGCCATTACCACAAAAGAGGATGTAACTTCATTCTTCCTCTACAAAGGTGACTCTTTCCCTATCGGCAAGGCTTATCTCGACGGCACAGGCATCAATCTAGCGAAGATTTCAGTAGTTGTTGATGACGACGCCACAACCGTTCAGTCTGCAACTGAAGCTACAAGTTACTGGCCTAAGGCTAAAGGCATCTACAATCTCAACGGTCAGAAACTGTCTGCGCCTATCAAGGGCGTAATGATTATCAACGGAAGAAAGGTCATAAAATAAGCAGAAATCATGAAACAATATATAGCACCCGAAACATACATCGTTGAGAGCGAGACTTCAAGCTACATTCTCGCTGCCTCTGTTCAGACACAACCGCTGGACAATATCACTGGCGTTGACCTCACTAACACCGACGAGTTCTTCGACGACCCTGACTTCGTACAGTAATCTTTTTAACAACAACTTTACTATAACCCCAATTGTATGAAAGAATTTTCTTTTTTTCTCCTGAGCCTATTGCTCATCGTAGCCTCTTGTACCCAACAGCCTGCTGCTGAGGAACAGGGTGCCAAGTTTGAAATCAAGCGAGGCGTAAATCTTAGCCACTGGCTGTCACAGAGCCAAGTTCGCGGCGAGGAGCGTGCCAAGCACATTGACGAAGGCGACATCACCCGACTCAAGGAGTACGGCTTCGACCATGTCAGAATTCCTATCGACGAGGAGCAGTTCTGGGACGAGGAAGGCAACAAGCTTACAGAGGCGTGGGATCTTCTCACAACTACCCTCGACAATTGTCAGAAGCATGAGCTCCGTGCCATCGTTGACCTTCACATCATCCGCTCTCACTACTTCAACGCTGTTAACGAAGGTGGTGCAAACACTCTCTTCGAAGACACTGTTGCGCAGAACCAGCTCATCGACATGTGGAAGCAGCTCTCTGCCGTTCTCAACAAATATCCTACAAGTCTCGTGGCTTACGAGTTCATGAACGAACCTGTTGCCGACGATCCTGAACAATGGAACCAACTCATTGCAAAGGTTCACACGGCATTGCGTGCTCTTGAGCCTGAGCGCACTCTCGTTATCGGTTCCAACCTTTGGCAGAGCGTAGGCACTTTCAAGGATCTCAAGGTGCCTGAGAACGATTCAAACCTCATCCTCAGTTTCCATTACTACGAGCCTTTCGTACTCACTCACTATACTGCCGGTTGGACTCCTATCGGCAAATACACAGGCAAGGTTGAATATCCGGGCGTAATGGTTAGCCAGGAGGAATATGCAAAGCAGTCTGACGAGGTGAAGAAGGAAGTGGAGCGATTCACTAAGGAATGGAACAAGGACTCTCTCAAGGCACAGATTCAGGACGCAATAGATGTTGCGAAGAAGTATAACTTGCAGCTCATCTGCGGCGAATGGGGCTACTTCGAGAAGTCGCCAAAGGAGCAGTCACTTCGTTGGGCAAAGGACATGATCTCTGTATTCGACGAGGATAACCTCGCTTGGGACCTCTGGTGCTACGATGGCGACTTTGGTTTCTGGAAGCACGACGACAGCGGCTTCAAGGACGAAGAGATGCTCAAGGTTATCATGAGCGGAAAGAAGCTCGGAGAATAGCCTTATGAAAGTAATCTTGAAATAGCATAAAGGAAAGAAAAATCATGAAGAAACGAATCATCATAGGCTGTCTTGCTGCCATTTCCCTTTCAGCTCAGGCGCAGCAGTCAAATGTAAACCTTAGCCACAACCCTCAGAAGGATACTGAAGGTTTGGTGCCTTTCAGCGCGTCTCTCAACTCACCTCAGGTGAACGACGACCACACCGTGATTTTCCGCATCAAGGCTCCAGAGGCAAAGGAAGTGAAACTTTCGGGCGCAATGCTCACAGTAATGCACGAGAAGAGTCCGTTGCCTTTCACAAAGGGCGACGATGGCATCTGGACTTTGAAGATTGGTCCGCTGCCTGTTGACATGTACCAATATAACATCGTCATCGATGGCGTAAGCATGGCTGACCCAAACAACACTTACGCAGCCTTCACAGCAATGCCTCCTTACAGCGAACTCATCATTCATGGTGACGGTCCGCAGTGGTATGACGCAAAGCCTGTTCCTCACGGTTCCATCACTCGCCACATCTACACAAGCAAGGTCACTGGCGGCGAACGCGAGATGTATGTTTACACACCACCTACCTACAACCCTAAGAAGAAGTACCCTGTGCTTTACCTCATGGGCGGTAGCGGCGAACTTCCTTCAAACTGGATGTACGACGGTCGCGTGAATTTCATCATGGACAACCTCCTCGCTGAAGGCAAGGCAAACGAGATGATCATTGCCATAATCAACAATCAGGTTGTTCATCGCAATCATCCTAAGCATGCCGACCTCACTTTCGACATCATGGCTCGCGAACTCCGTGAAGTTATCGTACCTTTCGTTGACAGCCACTACAGCACAAAGGCTAATGCTCACGGACGCGCACTCTCAGGACTTTCTATGGGAGGTCGTCACACCATGTTCAGTGGTATGGAGCGTTGCCTTGACCTCTTTGCAAACTTCGGCGTACTCAGCGCAGGCGACAACAACATGAAGGAAACAATGCCACGTTTCCTCGCCACAAAGGATGTCAACAGCAAGATTGACTACCTCTTTGTAGGTCAAGGCACAGAAGAGCAGTCAGGCTTCTTCAATGTCCGCGTAAAGGGATTCATCGATGCCCTCAACGAACGCGGCATCAAGCATGAGTATTATGCAGGTGGTCACGGCGGCCACGATTGGTCAACATGGCGCCACCTCCTCTACTACCGCTTCCTCCCAAACCTATTCAAGAAGTAAAGACAATCTTACTGTTTGCATAATTATTGTAACAATTCCAACAAAGAGTAAGTTTGCGCACACAAAAACCACACAAAAATCACAGCATCTACTTACACTTTGTTTAAGGCAAAGCAATAAACTCACTCTATTAGGCGTAAATTGTAAAGTGTATAATACAATTTACGCCTTGTTTTATGTCAAATTGCAAAATAATTAAAGAAAGAGAGAAAAAAGTTTGGTAGGACGTTTATGTTTAGTAACTTTGCTCTTGAAAAAAAACAACTATCTAAACAACCACTAAGGTTACACGGTCGAAACCTTAAAACCTCATAACCTTAGAACCTTAAAACCTCATAACATGAATGTTCAGAACATAATGAGCCAGCTCGAGGCTAAGCATCCGGGCGAGGCTGAGTATCTTCAAGCAGTAAGAGAAGTGTTGGTTTCAGTAGAAGAAGTCTATAACCAGCACCCAGAGTTTGAAAAGAAGAAGATCATTGAGCGCATCGTAGAACCGGAGCGCATCATCACTTTCCGCGTACCATGGGTTGACGACAAGGGTGAGGTTCAAGTGAATCTCGGCTATCGCGTGCAGTTCAACTCGGCTATCGGTCCTTACAAGGGCGGCCTTCGTTTCCACGCTTCCGTAAATCTCTCCATCCTAAAGTTCTTGGGCTTTGAGCAGACTTTCAAGAACGCTCTCACAACGCTCCCTATGGGCGGCGGCAAGGGAGGCTCGGACTTCTCTGTTCGTGGCAAGAGCGATAACGAAGTAATGCGTTTCTGCCATGCTTTCATGAACGAACTATATCGCCACATCGGTCCTGACGAGGATGTGCCTGCTGGCGACATTGGTGTTGGCGCTCGTGAAATTGGTTATCTCTTCGGTCAGTACAAGAAACTCAAGCACGAATATTCTGGCGTTCTCACAGGCAAAGGTCTTGAATGGGGAGGCAGCAGGATTCGCCCTGAGGCTACAGGCTTCGGCGCACTCTATTTCGTAGAGGAAATGCTTCATGCCCACGGTCACGACATCAAGGGAAAAACGGTTGCAATATCCGGTTTCGGCAATGTGGCTTGGGGAGCTGCGAAGAAGGCTACGGAACTCGGTGCAAAGGTCATAACAATATCTGGTCCAGACGGTTACATCCTTGACGAAGCGGGTATATCAGGCGATAAAATTGACTATATGCTCGAACTTCGTGCTTCTGGAAACGATGTTGTGCAGCCATACGCAGATGAATTCCCAGAGGCAAAGTTCTTCGAAGGCAAGAAACCATGGGAAGTAAAGGTTGATATCGCCCTTCCTTGTGCTACGCAGAATGAACTTAATGCTACTGACGCTCAGCAACTTATCGACAACGGTACACTCTGTATTGCAGAGGTTTCCAACATGGGTTGTACGGCGGAAGCAGCAGAACTCTTCGTAGCAAACCACAAGATTTTCGCACCAGGCAAGGCAGTAAACGCTGGTGGTGTGGCTACTTCTGGTCTTGAAATGACGCAAAACTCAATGCGCTTGCTGTGGAGCGAGAAGGAAGTTGACGACCGCCTCCACATGATAATGAGCAGCATCCATGAGCAATGCACAAAATACGGCACACAACCTGACGGTTATATCGACTATGTGAAGGGCGCAAACATCGCCGGCTTCATGAAGGTTGCAAAGGCTATGTTAGCACAGGGTGTTGTGTAACGGCCAACAATTCCAGGACTTTCTCGTATGTGAAGTTTTCGAAGCTGTGCAACACATGGTGGCATTTGTCCTTGATTGCCTCCGCGCTGTTTACCGTGGCAAGTCCTATGGTGTAGCAGCCGGAGCGCATGCCAGCCTCAAGTCCGGTGAAGGCATCTTCGAAAACCACGCATTCGTCAACATCGAGTCCGAACACACTTGCTCCTTTCAGGTAGCAGTCGGGATTAGGCTTTGATGCAGCAAAGTCCTCCGCCATAAGCACCTTGTCGAAAAGGTCGTAGAAGTTAGGCACAGCCTTCTCTACTGATTTCATTTTCTGAAGGTTTGACGAAGTTACGATAGCGCATTTCACGCCATGCTTCCTGATGTCAGCGATGAAGTCAAGAGCGCCAGGGAAGAATTCGTATTTCATCCCAGCTTCACCAGCATTCAGGATTTCCGTCACCTCCTTTTGCACCTGTGGGTCTGGGAAATAGCGGTCGAAGATCTGCACGAGAGTAGTGCCTTTTATCTTATATTCCAGTCCAGGAATATCGGGACGGAAACGGCGGGCTATTGCACCCCAAATCTCCGTGTATTGGTTTTCCGTATCTATGAGTGTGCCGTCAAGGTCAAAAAGTGCAGCTTTGAATGTTTTCATTATAGTATATTTATGTCGTTTTCTGATGCAAAGGTAAACATATTAAATGAAAGGTGCAAATAATATCGCGGACATTTGCAAAGTTCGTGATAATAATTGAGAATAACACACAAGGGTTGGCCCAATAGAGCCAACCCTTGTTTTGTTTTTTCGTGGACGTGTTTATTAATGTTTATTCCTATACAGATCGTTTTAGATGCAAGTGTAGCCGCCGTCAACAGGAAGTGCCACGCCGTTAACGTATGATGATGCAGGAGAAGAGAGGAAGAGGGCTGCTGTGTCGAGTTCGCCTTCTACGCCGTAGCGCTCTTCTGGGATAGCGTCCTTTGCATATTCCTGGAACCAAGGGCTATCGAGAGTTTCCTTTGTGAGCGGAGTAACGAAATAGCCCGGGCAGATTGTGTTGCAAGTGATGCCATACTTACCCCATTCTGCTGCCAACGCTCTGCTGAGATTGACAACGCCACCCTTTGCTGCGTGGTAAGGAGAAGCAGGAGCGATCTTGTTGCCCACAAGTCCGTACATTGAAGCTATGTTGATTATTCTGCCGTACTTAGCAGGGATCATTGCCTGCTTTGCCACAGCGCGAGCCACCTTGAATGAGCCGAAGAGGTCGATGTTCATCTCGTTGGCAAACTGTTCGTCGGTGATATCCTCAGCAGGAGCTACAGCACCAGTACCAGCGTTGTTGATGAGCACGTCGATGCGGCCGTACTTATCCATGACTTCCTTAACCATTGCCTCAACATTCTCCGTGTCGGTAATGTCGCAACGGATAGGGTAAGCTTCGACGCCAAACTCCTCAGTGAGCATCTTTGCCACTTCCTGAAGTTTCTCCAATCTGCGAGCGATAGGGATAATGGTACAACCTTGGCTTGCCAATGCCTTTGCCATCTGTACACCAAGACCAGTAGAACAGCCTGTGACAATTGCCACGCGACCTGTCAAATCAAAATAGTTCTTCATAGTTTTTCAAGTTTAGTTGTTAAATAGGTTTCGGTTGCAAAGTTACGAATAAATTTTTAACAACAAAATGTTTTGAAGAAAAATATTCAAAAAGATGGGTTTCAGGAGGTTAATGGAGGTCATTTGAACGCAGAGCCTTTCTTAGTTTGTCAACAAACTCATGGTTCTTCAATCCCCAACTTGGTGCAAGAACCTTGCCTGGAGGCGATTGCGAAACGAAACGGTCATACACTATGTCGTCAGGGAGTTCTGAGATGTAGCGGATGATGGCACGGATATATTCGTCGGCAGAATATAGCGGAAAAGGATTCTCGGCATATTCGGCCGCCATCTGTGTGCCACGGATTATTTGAAGCTGATGGAGTTTCAGCAGTTTCATTCCGCTGTCGTGGAGTTGCCTTATGCCTCGGATGTTTTCCTCATCATCCTCGCCGGGCAAACCGAGTATGATGTGCGCCCCGACATGTATTCCGCGCTTTGATGTTTCCCTGATGGCATCAAGCGCACACTGGAAATCATGGCCACGGTTAACGCGCTTCAGTACATCGTCATTGACCGATTCCACGCCATATTCCACAAGCACGAAAGTGCGCTTGGCAAGTTGTCCGAGATAGTCAAGAAGCTCGTCGGAAACGCAATCCGGTCGCGTTCCGATAACGATTCCCACTACATCCCCATCAGCCAGCGCCTCCTCATAGATAGACTTCAAATGCGACAGACTGCCATACGTGTTCGAATAGCTTTGGAAATAAGCCAAGTATTTCATTTCCGGATACTTACGCTTGAAGAATGCCTTTCCTTCCGATAGTTGCTCCGTGACCGTTTTCTCTCCGCTGCAATAAGCGGGCGAGAAGGTGGTATTGTCGCAGAAAGTGCAGCCTCCCCACCCTACCCTGCCATCGCGGTTTGGGCATGAGAAGCCGGCATCAATGGAGATCTTCTGAACTTTCTGTCCGATGATTTCCTTTATCCACAATCCAAAATCCTTGTAACTTTTTTCCATTTCGTCTGCAAAGTTAAGAAAATTTCGTAATTTTGACTTTGCCTAAATTACTCTCGCTCGGAAATAAAAATAAAAATTTGACTTTTATTTTGTATTTCGCTCACTTATTCGTAATTTTGTCCCCCAAATAAAATAAATAATGAAACTGAAATCACTTCTCATCTCATCCTTGATGCTAATGTCATCCGTTACAATCAATGCACAGCAGCCTCTGACTGTTGCAGACATTACCACAAACAACCGCTTCAAGACTGCTAGCGTGAACTATGGCGAACTGCTGTCTGACGACAAAATCGCCGAGGAGGAAAGATATACCCTAGACAGGAAGAATCGCAAATACATCTACCGACGCTCATATACTGCCGAATACACCGTAAAGGACAACAAGACTGGCAAAACGGCAAAGGTAAAGGGCGAAATAAAGATTCCAATGTTCTCGCCAGACGGAAAGAACCTTGCCTTCGTTCGCGACAACAACATCTTCCTGCTCAACGTGGAGGATCTGCTTTCAGGCAAAGACTACGACAACTGCGAGAAGGCTGTTACAACAGATGGTGAATACAACAAGATCATCAACGGACATGCCGACTGGGTATATGAAGAGGAATTCGCGCGCACGAGAATGATGGCGTTCACTGCCGACGGAAGTGCGCTGGCATGGATTCGCACGGACGAGACAGATGTCAAGCAGATGCAGTTGCAATTCCACGACGGCGACTCTTACCCTCGCATCTATCAGTTCAAATATCCAAAGGCTGGCGAAGACAACGCAAAGGTTTCGCTCTGCACTTACGTCCTTGAAACCGGCACAGCGGAGAGCAAGGCGCTTCACATTGACAAGGAGGCCTACATTCCGGTCATAGAAACCATTCCAAGCGAGACTGACAAGGTGATGGTTTGCACCGTAAACCGCCATCAGGACGAGATGAAGCTTTGGAAACTCAACTGCAAGGGCGATTCTCACGAACTACTCGTGACGCTGACCTCAAAGTGCTATTTGCCGGAAGAAGCCGTCACTGACCTCACGCTCTATCCTGACGGATTCGTGGTGCTCAACGACAACGAGGGTGCGATGCAGCCTTTCCTTTACGACTATAACGGCAAGCTCGTCCGCCGCCTTATCGCTGATCCGTCAATCATCGTCACCACTTTCTACGGTTATAATTTCAAGACACAAACATCCTATTTCCAAGCTGTTGGCAAGAATGCAACCCAACGCGTCATCTACAAGGCAGACAAGAAGGGCAAGCTCACCAAGCTTTCGAAGGAAGATGGTTGGAACGATGCCGTGTTCAATTCCGACTTCAGCAAGTTCGTTATCTCTTATTCTAACATTGACACTCCTGCCAAATACACTCTCGTGAGCGGAAAGAAGGAGAAGGTAGTCGAGGAAAACGCAGAACTAAAGGATATTCTTGCAAAGGAAACCCTGCCAACACGCGAACTCTTCACTTTCACAACATCCGAAGGCGTTGAGCTAAACGCTCTCATCTACAAGCCAGCAGACTTCAATCCGAACAAGAAATATCCTGTAATATTCCACCAATACAGCGGTCCTGGCAGTCAGCAAGTGCAAGACCAATGGTCAGTAGGAAGCGTTGCCCGCGGCGGAATGTTCGAGGCTATCCTCTGTCAGCATGGCTATATCTGCGTGGTTGTTGACCCTCGTGGCACGGCAGCTCGTGGCGCTGATTTCCAGAAACTCACCTACATGAAGATGGGACAGATGGAAAGTCGCGACCAAGTGGAAGCAGCCCTCTACATGGCAAAGCAGCCTTACGTTGACGCAAGCAAGATGGCTATCTGGGGTTGGAGCTACGGCGGTTTCAACACACTGATGTCGATGAGCGAAGGTCGCAACGTGTTCTGCTGCGGCGTTTCAATCGCACCTCCTACGGACTGGCGTTTCTATGACACGATCTATACAGAACGCTACATGCGAACTCCACAAGAAAATCCGGAAGGTTACGGTGACAATCCAATAGCTCGCGCAGAGAAGTTCCACGGCGAGTTGCTTCTTTGCCACGGACTATGCGACGACAATGTTCATCCGCAGAACTCTTTCGAATATACTACAAAGCTCGTGGAACAAGGCAAGCAGTTTGACATGCACATCTTCACGAACTCAAACCACAGCATCTACAACGGAAATTCCCGCCGCTTCCTTCTCGAGAAAGTGCTGAATTTCTTTGATAACAACTTAACAACTAGGGTGTCCAATTAGTTGTTCCTTTATTTAGTTTAGATTTTTAGTAGGATTTTAAGTTGAGATTTTGAGAAGCTCTGCTTCGACCATCTAAAGACTATCGTTGAGATATTTTCTGTAAGATTTTAAGTAAAGATTTTAAAATCATCACTAAAAATCTTTCTAAAAATAATGTAAAGTTTTGATATTAAGGTCGCTTCGCTTAAAATCTCATTGAAAATCTTACTGAAAATCTTTACTAATAACTGGACACCCTACTTAACAACCAAATAACTAAACAAATAAATCACTAAATAACCAAATAACTAACTAACAATGGCAGAAAAAAGCAGTTTGAAGAGCACCATCGCAGTGTCTCTCAACAACTATCTCGACGCAGGTGCTATCGTGGCAGGTTCAGCCGGTTTGGCATACTGGAAAGATTACCTGAACCTAACGGACTTGCACCTTGGATGGATTAACGCACTGAGTGCCAACGCTTGTGGTGCGGCCATCGGAGCCATCATCGGTGGTTTCCTGGCAGACAAGTATGGTCGTAAGTTCATCTTCACATACAACCTTCTCATCTATATGCTAGGTGTGCTTCTCGTGATGTTCTCAGTGAATTTCCCTATGCTCCTCGCAGGTTTCCTCGTGACAGGAATCTCTGTTGGAGTCGGCGTGCCAGCTTCGTGGACATATATCTCAGAAAGCTCTGAGGTGAACAATCGCGGACGCAACATCTGTATCTCGCAGATGTCATGGGGAATTGGTCCTATGTGCATCTTGCTCTTTGGAACATTGTTCGCTCCGGGCGGTGTGCTGTTCGGCGTTGTGGAGTCCATAGCAAGCCTTTGCGGCACGGACATGGCAAACACGGCAGTAGTCAACTCATTCAGCTCTCGCGTGGTATTCCTCACCCTCTTCGTAGTTGCCATCATCGCATGGAACCTGCAAAGACAGTTGGACGAAAGCTCTACATTCGAAAGCAACAAGGAAGGCAGCGGCATTGTTGACAATATCAAGCTGGTGTTCACGAACAAGGTTGCGGTGAAGACAGTCGTATTCCTTGCCGTAATCTACCTTACATGGAATCTCGTGGCAAGTATCATGGGTATGTTCATGCCATACATCTACAAGACTGCCGGAGGTGTGAGCGATGAACTCTCGAACTTGCTGAGCTGTGCAAGTTGGGTGTTTGTGGTCATCACGACATTCATCATCTCGTTCTTCGTTGACAAGGTGGCCCACAGATTCTTCTACGTGTTCGGTTTGGCAGCAGCCCTCAGTGCAGCCCTTCTTGTTATCGGCGGTGGCATTTCAAGCATAACAGGCATTTGGCTGTTCACAATACTATGGGGCATCAACAACGGTTCGTCTGTCCAGGTGTTCTATGCACTCTGGGGTTCAGAACTCTTCCCAGCAAAATTCCGTGCCGGAGCCCAGGGCTTCATGTTCTTCGTAGTGCGTGGAGCATCAGCATTGGGAGGACTCGCCTTCACAGCCGTTTACGATGGTGGCAAGGGTTTCACGCTCGCAGCTTACATCATGCTTGGCTTGCTCCTTGCGTCGCTCATTGTAGGACTCATCGGAATGCCTAACACCCGAGGAAAATCTCTCGACCAGATTACGAAGGAACGCTACGGCGAAGACTTCTAAAACCAAGAAAACGGAAGACATTAATTTGCCTTCCGTTTTTCTTTCCAAGTACAAGTGATCTGTGTTGAGAGGCTTACACGCTGTACTCATCCTGCTCCTTGAACTTAACCTTCTCGTAGATTGCAGCCGGAGCATTCTCGCCGGTACCCTGGGCGTTGAAGCGGATGCCTACGATGTTCGCAGGAGTAGCGTTCTCAGCCTTGTCGGCACCCTTGCAGCGAACACCGAGAGAGAAGATAGCGAGGTCAGAGAGCTTGATCTTCTTGCCGTCGAGCATCATCTCTCGCATACAGTCGGTCATGTCGGTGAGGATACCGAGGATCTGACCGCGTGAGAAGCTGGTGTTGTGCTGTGCCATGTGCTTGGCGAGCTCAGGGAGTTCGATGGTCTCAGTGTGCTTCACCTTGAGATACCACTTTCCAGAAACACCTTCCATCTGGCTCTTGTTCTGGTACTTTACGTAACGAATGTGTGACATAATTGTAAATTGTTAAATTGTGAATAAAAAAGATTGTTGATGTGTGTGAGAATCAGGTTGTTATCCCCTCTTCTTTACATGTGCAAAGTTACGAAAATTCCATGAAATACGCAAGCTTTTCCGCGATTATTTTCGCATTATTTTTCGCAAAATTTGCACAAAAGGGTCAGACCCCTTTGTGCAAAAAAAGCATACGAACTCGAGGTGTATTTAATAGGAACTCAAGGCGTAAAGCATACAAACGCGAGGTGAGTTTGGGTACTTTAGGATGCGAGTTAGGGGTGTTTATGACTCCTGTACAGATGACTTAATGTATATGCCCTGCCTTGGGTGTCCAAGAACTTGGAACTTTGCGACCATATCACCAAGCATACGTTTAGCGGTACGCTCTGACATGCGGAGTGACTTCGCTATTTCCACAGCGCCAGAAGTCCTGATCTCGCCGTCAGGCAACGCTTTGTAGAAACTTTTTAGTTCTGCGCTCGGCTGCTCTGCAAGCTTACTGAATGGATCGTTGTCCTTAGTACCAAGAACTGCATAGACTCTGCCGGTATGGTTTATGAGGCAGTTTATGATGGTCATTGCAGAATGGAAGTCGCGATCGTCGCAAACCAACGCCTGCTCATCGTCATCAAAGATGCTGTCCTGTTCGTCCCATTCTGATAGTCGACGAAGCACGGTGAGAATCATGGCATAGCGGAAACACTCCAAAGCTATACGAAAGATGAATCCCTGAATACCATCGCCCAACATGGCGAACTGCTCCCTGAGTACGGCATCAAAGGTGTCAAGAAACTCCTTCTGCTGCGCCTTGCTCATGATGAACTGTATAGGATGCTGCTCACGCATCAGGAGGGCATGGTACATAGGCATGAATCTTTCGCCCAATCTCCTGTAGATATCCTCTATTGGTTCGTCGCATCCTGCGAAAACATCGCGGAATTCAAGCTTACTGTCTGGCAACGCATAGAAAAGGAAGCGTGATGCAAGACCATTTGATACGTTGTTGGCAGGCAGGAGTGCTGGAAGCTGTGAGCCAGTACCGGTAAGGAACACCGATAGACGTGGCTTTTCCAACTCAATGTTTATATGTTCACTCACGCGTACAAAAGGACATGACTCATGATGATGCGCCTTACGGAGAAGGTCGCTATAGTCTCCATACTCAGCCTTCGAGAGCATGTTTGTCAGTGTGTCTGCCTCCGTTTCGAACATTATGCCCCAACCTTCGTTGGCATCAAGTCCGCGATAGACGGCTGACGCAGAACTATTGGCTGTGACGAATGGCGAACGCAATGTTGGTTCCTTTGGTTGAGGACCACGTTCCTTCTTGTTCTTTCCTTCCCATTCAAGCATTTGTGCCTCATATTCGCTCTTCTCGTACTCATACTTTCGGCGCATCTCAAGCTTTATAGGCATGGCAATCTGCTTCACGGCTTCAAGATCACCTTTAGAAGTCGCAAAGCGACCATATATGATGTTATAGAGAGGAGCAAACACCTTCTTACGGTCGTATATGCTGTAGAGAGAATAAGGGATAAGTCCGCTGATTACATTCAGTGTGCCGAGAAGCATCTTATCGCGACCAGCAGCATCGCTCTGACTGTCAATAACAGAGTACAGATACGATGGAATATCCTCACGCATGAGTTTGTCCGAGAAGGTATTTTGTGCCAATTGTGCCAAAGTGCCATCTGGCACAATACCATCAAAAACAGTAAAATCAGTGGTTTTTGCTACTTTTTCGCTATTTGTGCCAATTGGCATTTTGGCATTCTTGGCACAAACTTCGCGAGCCACCTCTGAGATATCCACACCAGCCTGCTTAGCCATGTGGAAGAAAGTCGAGATGGTAACACCCTGTTTGTTGCTTCTAAGACATGCGTCATACTGCTTGTCGCAGTCAGTCGGATTGTACTTGCTGCTCATACGAGACACGTCATGGTAAGCTGAGCGACCGCTTTCGCCCAACTCATCGGCAAGGGCAAAGCCTATGTGGAGCCAGTCGTTGTAGTCGTCAGTGATGTCGATGTTACCATTGACAAGGCGGTTCACTACACACTGAACCTGAGCAGGTGTGAGTTCATTGTCGTTGAATGAAGGCTGTGCTACCTCTTTTGGTGTAGCAGGCTTCATGTTTTCGTTGGTGCGGTTTGCCCAAGCCATTGGGTCGAAACCACCGTTTTGATTATTTATGTTTGACATAATAAGTCGGTTTTAAAATGGACAAACGTCCGGTTCTTGTAAAATGATTGGGTTCACATAGCAACTGCCATCGTGAGGAAGGAAGCAAGTGCGCGATACGTTGCTGCATTTCTCGTCAACCTCTTCGCCGTAGGTAGCGCGGACATAGTTTTGCAATGCACGGAACCATGTGGCATGGTCACACTTCGCAAGGTCTATCTCGATGACCCACTTGAGTCCGTCGCCACTGGGAGACGTGAACAGCAGCCATGTCGTGAAGTACGGATCGGCAATCAGTTTCTCACGAAGAGCCCAAAGCTGCATCGGGTTGCCTACATGGTCGAAGTCCAGGCAGAGCAGACCGCTATGAGCTATCAGGCAGTCGTCCTTTCGATAACTGAATGTCCCAGAGAAGCATGCAAAGTCAAAATGATTGGACTTGAATTTCCTTGCTTCATCCTTGTCCTTGATACAACGGAGTTTCCATGTCGCTTCCATGGCAGGCATGTAGAGCGTGATGTACTTGTAGATGCCCTTCACGTCTGCATTCTTCAGCGGTTTCACAGACTTGGCAGGTGCCCTGAAGAAAGAGAACGAGCCAGGCAGTGATGTGTTGCAAGCTTTCTCCTGTTCCTTATTATTTGTAGGAGGGCTTGCTGCGGTTATATTTTCAGCCATAACCAAAAGCCTTTCCGACAATAACCCTCCTGTCCCAGAGGGGTGTCTGGAAAACCTCGGATTGTGTGGGACAGTCCTCCGTTCTACGTTTGGCTTCAACCCGAAGTTTTCCTGAGTGCAAAGGTACGGAGATTTTCTGTTCACTACGAGTATAATTCTGTGTATGAAAAAACACCTACGATGAGGCGTAGGTATATAAAAAAACACCTACGTTGGAGCGTAGGTGTTATGCTATTAGCTATGCAACAAAACAACAAGTCAATTGAAACCGTAGGTATTTTTCTTTCAACCCGTAGGTAAGGCTTGGAGGTCTGGTAAAAGGCGTGTTACTATTGTGTTAGCTTTAGAATAGACAAGTATATGAGGGTCAGATTTCTCGGGTATCCTTTCAAGGTTTCCAACAAGTTGTTCTTTCCAATGTTTTTTGTTGTATTCCGCTTTTATTGATTCTCCTTTGCAGGTAAGTTCTTCTATTCGGGTCACATCTGTGCAACGTGTTGCAACATTGGCATTCCACGACATACTATAGTCATCATACGATCCTGTGAATTTATATGCAATCCTATTGCTCTCGTGAACAATCTTATAGACAATCATTACTGATGTACTATTCTCAATATAGTAGCTTCCATCTTCAGATGTATTCTGGCTATGGGTAAATATAACATCCCAAAAGCGGCTTACCCATTGTGAAGACGGATGGTTGCCTTTGCTGTCAGTAAACATTCGAGGATCATAAATTGGATAAAAGGTTGGATTTGCTGATGTGTTATCTTGCATCTGCAACTTCTTATATAAAGTTTCGTTCTCTTTCTTTATCTTATATAGCTCAATACCTTGGTCAGCAAAAGCGTGTTCCAATTCCCATATTTTCTCATGTGCTTTAGTTAACTTTAATTTATATTGCTCATTCTCGGCGAAGAGCGTAGAGTCTGCCACACCACGAAACATCTCAGTAGGAATCTGAATGAATCCCCCTGAGGTCGATTGCTGGGAGCCGATGCTACTCGACTCACTGCCAAATCCGTCAAAATATGAAGGTGTGGACTGTGACATTAAAAATTATTTGGCGATATTGCTGTATTTAGTTATTCTTTCGTTTATGAGCTTCTTTGGTGCTCGTTCGTTTGTGGCAAGGTATTTCTGCAAGTATTGTATCATCTCTTCATGAGAAACCAACTTCTCAGTCACCATTAAATCGGTAAGGAAAAGCACGCCTCCTACCTTTATTCCGCGTTTCTCGGAACATGTGCGCAAGGTTTTGTCGCTGGTCAACATACGGCATTTGCGGCTTTCTGCGTAATGCATCACGGCACAATCTGCACGGGAGAGGTTCGTGGAGCCATGATAGGTGCTGTAGAGCAAGTAGGTAGCTTGAACGTCTTCTGCCCCAAACTTCTCCAACTTGATGTTTCCGAGTTTAATCTGCTCTTCAACCAATCTGAGTTGCTCATTATCCTTGAGTTCTTGTTTGACGAAATCAATGGTGCGCATCTCAATGTCCAATTGGGGGCAGATAGCCAATAGCCCTGTATTGACCAAGTCAATGAGTATGTTGGTATCGTTGATGATAATCTCCATGTTCTTTCTTTATACCAAATTGAATTCATTATGGATTTCATCAACACCCACACCCAAGAATGCAGCTGCCTTGGAGAATGAGATCTGCTCCTTGGCAAGCGCCATGAATACCAAACGCTTGAAACGGTTGGTCTCTTCCTTCGGATATATTGACTTACGCAGTTTAGCAAGTAGTTCCTTGTTCTGGTTCTTTCTGATGCAAAACAGTTTGTAGCGGTTATCGTTGATTATGCCCAACTGATGTGCCTTGAGCATCTGTGCTTCAGGACTTATGCCAAACTCGCGCTGAACCTCACGAAGTTCAAAAAGAGTGATACCTTTACGATTCGTGCTGAAGAGTTTTTCAAACTTATCGCTTGGCAATAGCATTTCCGAAGCGAATATATTACATATTTTCTCTTCGTCAAGACTTTCGTCTATGTTCAATACAAGATGTCCAAGCTCATGGAATAGCGTTAGACGCTTGCGCTCCTCTGGTTTGTTTGCGTTGAGTACAATAAGAGCTATCTTTCCGTCTATAATAATGCTGACTCCGTCAAACTTGTCATCTTCAGAGACCTGGATAATCTTTACTCCTTCACCTTCCAACAAGGCAATTGGATTTGCGATAGGATCATTACCAAGAAGCCATTTGCCACGTAAATTGATAGCAGCCTTCTTTGCATCTTGCATGTCGCTTACCTTGAACTTCTTGATCTTGAAATCAGCATTGCAACCAGTGATGTCTTCAATTTCAAGATACTTCTCAAGCTTATAACTCACATCCATCATAATAGCCTCTTGTTTCTTCTTTCCAAGAGTTGACTTTTTGCGGAATTCAAACTTGCTCAGGTCTGACCTGACAGCAACTGGAGTGAAGAAGTAGTCGGAGTCAAGTTCCAAAGCACGCTCAAGCCCTATGAGAACAGTACTCGTAGGAATCATCATCCCCTTCTCGTACTTCTCAATGGCAGATGCTGAGACTATTCCTCCCAGAGCATTTGCCAACGCTTTTTGAGACATCTGCCTCATCTTGCGTGCGTTTTTTAGTCGTTGTGAGAATACCTCACATAATTCGTTTAGTGCCATATTTTGTTTTAGGTTAATGAGTTATTTCGTTTGGTGTGCAAAGGTAATATTTTTTTTCGTTTCTGCATACTTCCCAAAGATAAATCTTTAATTTTTAACAATTATTTCCATTAGGGTATGGAGAAATGTGTATTTTTGTGGCTTTTACATACCAAAAACAGCTACTTCATAAAGGCAAGTAACAAAAAAAGCCTACTCTCTGCGATAGAGGGTAGGCTTTTGTGAGTCGTAGGGATTGCTATAATTTAGAAACGATATCCAACGGTAAACTGAAATACGCTATTCTTTCCATTATCCGAAGAAGGAGTATCACTTAATAAATTTGTAAGGCCGATATTATATCTGGCATCTACTACAATATTACTGAATTCATAACTTGCACCTACCGGCAATGAAAGATCAAATGACTTATAAAAATCCTTTGCGTCAACAGAAACACTTAAACCGCTTTTTGCTTTTATATCTGCTGAAAGAAGGATAGAAGGTTGGATACCGAGTTTTAGCGCAAAGTTAGGAGCAACATAAGCGTTGACCATTAAAGGGATGTTCAAATAATCATTAGCCAGAGATACAGTTATTCCTTCCATTTCCTCCTTGCATCCCTGTTGTGAATAGAAGAGTCCTCCAGAAAGTCCAATTACATCAGTAACCTGATAAAGAGCATCTGCACCAGCGATGAAACCAACTTTATAATCTGATTCAGAGTTTGTAACATTTGCAACTGTTATACCGACAGATGGTGTGAATTTAATACTTCCAACACTACTTTGTGCATAAATTGCTAAAGAGGCAAATGCCATGATAGTTGATAATAAAATCTTTTTCATGATGTTGTTTGTGCCTACCTGCTCCTTTCGGCTTTTATTCATTTATATATACAGATAGCGTGGAGCAACTATGCACCACAGCTTCTATGTTAGGCACGTGAGAAAAGCCCTTGAGCAAAGATATGGAGATAGAGCTCCACGCATATACACGTGGAGAACCATCATGTCCATTCTCGCGCTCAGTTAAATTTCTCACGTTTTAACATAGCAAGATGAAGACATAACGCTTCTGTTTTATTTACCAAAAAGATTCGCTCCGCTGAGCGAGGGGGAAGCTAAATTTGAGTTTAGCTTACTTCTGCAGTTTCTTCATGAATTCATCCATGGTCATGACATTGAACATTGGAAATGGCGTGTTTGCCAATACCTTGAAATGAGCATCCTCGCTCACTATATAGTCAGCTCCACCGGCAAAGGCGCAGTCAACGAATTTGTTGCCGTCAGGGTCAGAAGTGATGAGTTGCAGGCGAAAATGAGGATCAACATATCTCACATTTACGCTATTCATTAAGAGAAGAATAACATTCTCTGCTATCAGCGAGGTTGTCTGTTGCTCAATAATCTCCTGATATTCATCGAGTATATCGTTGGATACACACAATATGAATTTCTGACCAAGAAAAGCATCCCATATCGGTCTGTAGGGACTTCTCTTGGAAATCATCTGAATGAGACAGTTTGTGTCTATAACAACAGGACGACCTTCCATTTCTTAGTATGAAGTTCTGAAATGAGCGCCGCGGAGTTCTTCAAGTTTCTTCTCGTTCCACTTGCCTGACTCCCAAAGTTCGTCCATTTGCTCGTCTATGAGTTTAGCATAGAAAGCAGAGAGTTGTTGTTTTAGCAGATTGAGCGACTGCTCTGTCTTAATATGAGATGCCATATTCAAGACATGCATCTGCGCTGGATTGAATTGAACTACTTGCATAATTTTTGTTTATTTCGTCTGCAAAGTTAGCACTTTATTCTTAAACTCCAAATAAATAGGAGGAAATATTTCAAAAAAGAAAAAAGCAGACACTCGTGCAAGTGCCTGCTCTATTAGAAATTCAACTTTCGCATGCGCTCAAGTTACTTATCGTTGTTGATGCCTTCTTCCATGAAGCGGAACTGGGCATTCTGCTGCTCCTTGAGGAATTCTGACACCTTCTCGATCTTGCTGCGGGTAATGGCTACGCGACCGCTGCGGGTGTATTGGAGGATGCACTTATAGCGTGCGAGACCCTTGTAGAGCTCAATGATTGCTTTCGAAGAGTTGCAGACATGTACCGTGATGTATGTGTCGTTCACCTCAAGCATACGGGCGTCGGAATGGCGTATGATCTGGGAAATCTCCGGATTTGCCATAACCTTTGGCGTAGAGAGCTTGAAGAGCGCAACCTCACTTGTGAAGATGTCCTCGTCGAGATAATAGTCTGCCTTGATGACATCCACCTTCTTCTCAATCTGCTTGATGATCTTGCCTGCCTGAACCTCGTCGCTATAGACAGTGATTGTGTATTTGTGGACATTAGGAATACCGGAAGGCGACACATTGAGGCTTTCAATGTTTACCTGAAGACGGGTGAATACGGAGGTTATCTGGTTGAGAATACCTACGACATTCTCTGAGTATATGAGTATTGTATAGAGCTTTTTCATATAAGAAGCCCCCTAACCCCCGAAGGGGGAACTTTTAATAGTTCTGAGAGCTGAATAATTAATGAATATTATTTTGATTACTTTCTTAATTAGAAGTCCCTATTCGCAAAAGTATAAAGAATTCCCCCTTCGGGGGTTAGGGGGCTTCTACCTTTCCAGCTTCATATCGCTTACGGAAGCGCCTGGTGCTGTCATTGGCATCACATCGTCTTCTTCCTTGATGACTGTCTCGAGGAAGAAAGGTCCCTTTGTGGAGAGCATCTTCTGGACAGCATCGGCAAGTTCGCTGCGGTCAGATACTCGCTGATATGGAATGCCATAGGCTGCGCAGACCTTCTCGTAGTCTGGGTTCAGCATGTGTGTGAATGCGTAGCGCTTGTTGAAGAACATGTTCTGCCACTGACGGACATTGCCGAGGAAGTTGTTGTTCATGAGAATCATCTTCACTGGGCTTTGGTTCTCCATGATTGTGCCAAGTTCCTGAATGACCATCTGCAATCCGCCATCTCCCATGAACACGCAAACAGGACGCTCCTTCTCAGCGAAGGTTGCTCCGATGGCTGCTGGAAGACCATAGCCCATCGTGCCAAGACCACCGCTGGTGATGATTGCGCGGTTTGTGTTGTATTTTGAATAGCGAGTGGCGAAGAGCTGGTTCTGACCAACATCGGTAACTGTTACACCCATGCCTTCCGTAGCCTCTGCCACGGCATTCACGACCTCGCCCATGAGAAGAGGACCTTCCGTAGGATGAATGGCGTTCTGGATGACGCGGTTGTTCTCACGCTCTGCAAGTGGCTTGAAGGACTCAATCCATTCAGAATGGTCAGCCTCATTGACGAGAGCTGTAAGCGCTGGAAGCGACTCCTTACAGTTTGCAACGATTGCGACATCCGTCTTCACGTTCTTGTCAATCTCAGCATTATCGATGTCGAGGTGGATAACCTTTGCCTGCTTGAGGTAAGTCTTGAGATTTCCTGTCACACGGTCAGAGAAACGCATACCGATGGCGATGATGACATCAGCCTCCTGCTGCTTGAGGTTTGGCGCGAGATTTCCGTGCATACCAAGCATTCCGACATTCAGCGGATGATTGCTTGCAAGGGCAGAGAGTCCGAGCATGGTGCGACCGGCAGGGATGTTTGCCTTCTCAAGGAATGCCTTGAGTTCTTCCTGTGCGCAACCGAGTTCTACACCCTGACCAACAAGTGCAAGCGGCTTCTTTGCGTTATTGATAAGCTCTGCTGCTGCCTTGACATCTTCTTCCTTTGGCTGTGGATAAGCGATGTAAGAGCGAATGAAATTGACTGTCTGGTCAACATATTCAGCCTTGTCTGTCTGAGCGTTCTTTGGGAAATCGAGCACTACAGGACCTGGACGACCTGACTGCGCAAGATAGTAAGCCTTGCTTATAGCCCAAGGGATATCCTCAGGACGGCGAATCTGATAAACCCACTTGCAGATTGGCTGAGCAACCGTGATGAGGTCAACTTCCTGGAATGCGTCAGAACCGAGAACAGGTGTACCGACCTGACCTGCAATGACAACGATAGGAGTAGAGTCAATCATCGCATCAGCAATACCCGTAAGCGTGTTTGTTACGCCAGGACCGCTGGTAACGATTACGGTGCCGACCTTACCGCTAACTCGCGCATAGCCTTGAGCAGCATGAACGGCACCTTGTTCGTGGCGAACGAGGACATGCTCGAAAGTGCCACGATATTTTGAATCGGCATAATCTACATAGTCGTACAAGGCATCAAATACTGGCATGATGCTACCTCCAGGATAACCGAAGATAGTCTTAACGCCTTGAGCCTTCAACGATTCCATGAGAATCTGTGAGCCGGTGAGGAGTTCGCCTGTGACTGGATTATTGGTTGTATTCATTTAGTAGTTTTTGTGAGGAATAGGCGGCCGCCAAACTTGGCGACCGAATGAATATCGATGGCCGCTAAACTTGGCGACCGAATGAATTAATCTATGAGACGGACGCCGCCCTTGTCTGCACTTGCAACGCTCTGGGCGTATGCGCGGAGAGCCTTGCTTACAACGCGGTTGCGCTTGAGTGGCTGCTGTGGACGAGCTTCGAGTTCTTCGTCTGAAAGCTTCACGTTGATAGAACGGCTTGGGATATCGATAACGATGATGTCGCCATCCTTGATCTTACCAATGGCACCGCCAGAAGCTGCCTCTGGAGAAATGTGGCCGATAGAAAGACCAGAAGTACCACCAGAGAAACGACCGTCAGTGATGAGCGCACATTCCTTACCCATGTGCATAGACTTGATATATGAAGTTGGGTAGAGCATTTCCTGCATACCAGGACCACCCTTAGGACCTTCGTGAGTGATTACCACGCAGTCGCCCTTCTTTACCTTGCCACCGAGAATGCCTTCGCAAGCGTCTTCCTGTGAGTCGAAAACTACGGCAGGACCTTCGAAGTGCCAGAGCTCAGGAGCAACGCCGGCAGTCTTCACTACGCAGCCGTCCTTTGCAATATTTCCGAAGAGAACAGCCATACCACCATCCTTTGTGTAAGCGTGCTCAATGTCACGGATACAACCGTTCTCGCGGTCAGTATCAAGGCTTTCCCACTGAGTGTTCTGAGAACCCATGACATTTGAGAATACGCCAGCAGGAGCAGAGTGATAGATGCGGTCTGCCTCTGGGTCGATTGTCTCGCCTGTGATAGAGTATTTCTTGATGTCCTCGCCGAGAGTAGCACCGTTTACGCGCTTTGCTGTTAGGTCAAGGAGATCACCCTTGGCAAGTTCACCGAGAATACCGAGAATACCACCAGCGCGGTTTTCTTCCTGGATAGAATACTTCTGCCAGTTTGGAGCGAGCTTGCAGAGGAAAGGAACCTTGCGAGAAAGCTGGTCGATGTCAGTCATCTTGAAGTCAACATCAGCTTCCTGTGCTACGGCAAGAAGGTGGAGAACAGTATTTGTAGAAGCACCCATTGCAATGTCAAGAGTCATTGCATTGAGGAATGCTGCGCGAGTTGCGATAGAACGAGGGAGAACAGAGTCGTCGCCATCCTCGTAGTAAGCCATTGCGTTCTTCACGATCTGCTTTGCAGCGTCCTTGAAGAGCTGAATGCGGTTTACGTGAGTTGCAAGGATAGAACCGTTGCCTGGAAGAGAAAGGCCGAGAGCCTCAGTGAGTGAGTTCATTGAGTTTGCAGTGAACATACCAGAGCAAGCACCACAACCAGGGCAAGCCATCTGCTCAACCTTTGCGAGTTCCTCGTCAGAAACTGTCTTGTCGCCACCCTTGATCATTGCTGTGATGAGGTCAGCATTCTCGCCGTTGAGCTTGTGTGACTCCATAGGACCACCAGAAACGAACACAGCAGGGATGTTGAGGCGCATAGCAGCCATGAGCATACCCGGAGTGACCTTGTCGCAGTTTGAGATGCAGATCATGGCGTCAGCCTTGTGAGCGTTGACCATATATTCAACTGAGTCAGCGATAATGTCGCGAGATGGGAGGGAATAAAGCATTCCGTCGTGACCCATTGCGATACCATCGTCAACAGCAATTGTGTTGAATTCGGCTGCATAACAACCGAGAGCTTCAATTTCCTTCTTTACAATCTGGCCAATCTCGTGGAGATGTGTGTGACCAGGAACAAACTGAGTGAATGAATTCACGATGGCAATGATAGGCTTGCCAAACTGCTCACGCTTCATTCCGTTGGCTACCCAAAGTGCGCGAGCGCCAGCCATACGACGACCTTCTGTGCATACAGCACTGCGTAACTGATTTTTCATATAAAGTTTCTGTGTTATTATCTGCAAGTTTAAGGCGCAAATTTACACATTATAAATAAGAAACTGGGAGCAAAAAGAAAATTTCTGCCCCCAGTTTGAGATAATGCAAGGAATTTTACACAATATCTATTGGTTTTCCCTCATTTATGTAGTTATTTACGTTGCGAATGATTGTTTTATTGAGACGAACAAGAGCCTCTTCCGTCATCCATGCCACATGCGGAGTTACATAAACATTCGGATGAGGAAGCAGCACATTTTCCTTCGGAGCAGGCTCTACGGAGAGTACATCTGCAGCGAAAGCGGCAACCTTGCCTGAGTCAAGTGCAACGCGCAAATCCGCTTCATTTATGAGTCCGCCACGGGCTGTATTTATTATTATCACACCATCCTTCATCTTGGCTATTGAACCCGCATTTATCATGCCAGCATTGGTTGCCGCAAGTGGACAATGAAGCGAAATGACATCACAGCTTGCGTAGAACTCATCCTCGGAATCCGTAACACGGATGTTCGACATGCCTTCCGCTTCCTCAGCATCGGCAATCGTGGTTAGCGCCTCAGGAACAGATGCCTTGCTGGAGAGCGCTACGACATTCATGCCGAAAGCGAGCGCTATCTTCGCAACACGCAAGCCAATGGCACCAAGTCCGACGATGCCAAGAGTCTTGCCAGCCAACTCGTAAAGCGGAGAATCGGTATAGCAGAAATCGGTGGTTTCCGACCACGCCCCTACCCTATTCTTCCTCGCATAATGGTCTGCGTGAGTATATATGTTAAGCAGATGCGAGAACACGAGCTGGGCAACGCTGTTTGTGCTATAGGCAGGAACATTGCTGCACCAGATTCCATGTTCGTGGCAATAGTTCAAGTCAACGACATTCGTGCCAGTGGATGCCATTATAATATACTTAACCTCAGGAAGTTGCGCGAGATGTTCAGGGGTTATCACCACCTTGTTTGTAAGCAGTATTTCCGAACCGCGAGAACGCTCCACGACGAGGTCAGGAGTTGTGTCGTGATAAGCTGAAACATCGAAGTTCGAAAGCATCTTCTGCCATTCCGGCATATCAAGTTTCAAGCCGATGTCCGTGAGTATTGTGAGTTTCATTACACGTCAAAGATTTCGTAATCCTCAAGTTCTTCAATATCATCAATCAGATCGTCGTCATCGCTTGGTTCTACGAGGTCTGCTTCAAGGTCGTAATCGTCCTCTTCCTTGATTTCCGTAGCAAAGCGACTCATGTCCTTGTCACGATGCACGAGCGAGTCTTCCGCCATGACAGTCTGCAGCTTGTTGCTCTCGGAATTGAGTTCGTCCCAAAGGATGTCCTTGAGTTCGTCGATGCCTTGTCCTGTGACAGCGGAAATGAACACCACCTGCACATCCTTCGGTGTTGTCTCACGGAGCATTTCGCAGAGTTCATCGTCAAGAAGGTCGCACTTGGTAACAGCGAGAACGCGGTGCTTGTCAAGGAGTTCGGGATTGAACTTCTCAAGTTCCTGAAGGAGGATATTGTATTCTTTCAGAATGTCGTCAGTATCTCCCGGCACCATGAAAAGCAGAAGCGAGTTGCGTTCTATATGGCGAAGGAAACGAAGTCCAAGTCCCTTGCCCTCTGCAGCTCCTTCAATAATACCCGGGATGTCTGCCATGACAAACGATTTGTGGTCACGGTAAGGCACGATACCAAGCGAAGGTTCGAGAGTTGTGAAGGGATAGTTTGCTATCTTCGGACGAGCAGAGGAAAGCGCAGACACGAGAGTACTCTTACCTGCGTTAGGGAAGCCTACAAGACCCACATCAGCAAGCAGTTTCAATTCCATGATAACCGTGCGCTCCTGCATTGGTTCGCCTGGCTGTGCATAGCGTGGAGCTTGGTTTGTAGCCGTACGGAACTGATAGTTTCCGAGGCCGCCCTTACCACCTTTGAGCAATGTTACAACCTGTCCATCGTAAGTCACATCGCAGAGAAACTTTCCCGTTTCGGCATCATAGACAACAGTTCCGCAAGGCACATCAATATAGATGTCCTTTCCGTCCGTGCCATGACACTTGTCACGACCTCCGTTGCCACCATGTTCCGCGAAGATATGGCGTTGGAACTTCAGGTGGAGAAGTGTCCAATAGTTGTGGTTTCCACGAAGATAGATGCTTCCACCCTTACCTCCGTCGCCGCCATCAGGACCGCCATTCGGATTGTATTTTACATGACGCAAGTGCATAGAGCCACGACCGCCCTTTCCCGAGCGGCAGTGAATCTTTACATAGTCTATGAAATTTGATTCTGCCATAATTATTTTCGTTCAATTTTGCGGTTGCAAAAATTGAGGGTAAAGGCTAAAGGCTAAAGGGTAAAGGCACATCCTGAGATACTTACATGAGATTATTTCTCACATCTTACACTATATACGGAATGCCTTTAGCTTTTAGCCTTTAGCCTTAAGCCTTCGCGAGCAAAGCTTGCGAAATTAAAGATTGTCAACAACAGCCTTGATGTCAGCAAAGATGCGGTCAAGTTCGCCAAGACCATTGATATGGTTATGAAGACCTTCGTTCTTGTACCACTCGATAAGTGGAGCTGTCTGGTTGCGGTAAACATCGAGACGCTTCTGGATAGTCCCTGCGTTGTCGTCGCTACGACCGCTCTGCTTGCCGCGGTTGATGAGGCGTGTCATAAGTTCGTCTTCCGGAACATCGAGTTCTATCATCGCAGCAACCTTGTGGCCACGCTCTGCAAGCATCTTCTTGAGAGCCTCTGCCTGTGGGATAGTGCGTGGGAAACCGTCGAAGATTACGCCCTTGTGCTCCTTGCCGAAGTTGTCGTAAACGCCAGCGAGGATGTCTATCATGAGCTCATCTGGAATAAGCTGTCCCTTGCTGATGAAGGAGTCAGCAGTCTTGCCGAGTTCAGTTCCAGCCTTGATCTCAGCGCGAAGCACATCTCCTGTCGAGATATGCTCAAGCCCGTATTCAGCGATGAGCTTGTCGCTTTGAGTACCCTTGCCTGAGCCTGGGGCACCGAAGATTACAATATTTTTCATTTTTAGTCTAGTAAAGTGTTTTGGGTTTTCTTGTTAGTTTTTTGTTATTTATCCTCAACAACATAAATGTCGCGAAGCTGTCTGCCCTGCTGGTCATAGTCGAGACCATAACCTAGGATGAAGTCGTTAGGAATCTCCATCGCACAATAGTCAATCTTGATGTCCTCCTCAAGTTTCCCGGGCTTGAAGAGCAATGTGCAGACCTTTATTTCCGCAGGTTTGCGAGTTCCAAGGCTTTCGAGCATTCGCTTCATCGAACGGCCTGTATCAACGATATCTTCCACAATGACAACTGTCCTGCCCTCAAGATCCTCATTGATGCCGATGACTTCCTTTACCTTGCCTGTTGACATCACGCCTTCGTAGGAAGCAAGTTTCACGAAAGAAATCTCCATCGGGATAGTAAGGTAACGAGTAAGGTCGGCAGCGAAGATATAGGCGCCATTGAGCACAGCAAGGAGAAGAGGATTCTTGTCCTTAAGTTCCTCGTTCATCTGTTCGGCAACCGCTTTCACGCGTTCCAAAATCTGCGCTTCTGTCAGATATGGTTTGAACCATTTATCGTGGACTTTTATTGATTCCATAGCTTCTAAATTCACATTATTTGGCGCAAAATTACACTTTTTCTTTGAAAAAATGAAAAAGTTTGCCAAAATAAAACATATTTCGCTTTATTTTTTGTAGTTTTGCACCGATGAAATTGTTTACAAGCCAAGAAATACACGAATTAGACACCTATACAATAGAGCACGAACCCATCCGTTCAGTCGATTTGATGGAGCGTGCTGCAAAGGTGATGACTCAGGCCATCGTTGAGCGGTGGTCGAACATCGTACCTGTAATAGTTTTTGCCGGTCCAAAGAACAATGGAGGTGATGCACTTGCCATCGCCCGAATGCTTGCCGACAAGCGCTACGATGTTTCCGTGTATTTGTTCAATACGAAGAAGGCTTTATCGGAAGATTGTGCCATAAACCGCGAGCGACTCAAGGAATACAAGGACATTCATTTCGAGGAAATCATCGACGAATTCAACCCTCCTGCATTGAAGGAAGGCATGCTCGTCATCGACGGACTTTTCGGAACAGGTTTGAACAGACCTCTCGGCGGCGGCTTTGCTGCCCTTGTAAAACTCATCAATCAGTCCAAGGCTGAAGTCGTGAGCATTGACATCCCATCGGGTTTGATGTCGGAAGATAATTCGAACAATATCCGCGCAAACATCATCTGTGCCAATCTCACGCTCACTCTCCATCAGCCTAAGCTGTCTTATTTCTTCCCGGAATACCAAAAGTATCTTGGAGAGATAAAGGTTCTTGACATCCAACTTTCCGCAGAAGGCCAACGCAAGATCCCAGCTACCTTCGTAACCCTTGAAGAGTACGACATGCGCAAGCTCATGAAGAAGCGCAATCCGTTTGCACACAAGGGAAACATGGGTCATGCACTTATCGCTGCCGGATGCTACGGAATGGCGGGAGCTGCCGTTCTCGCTGCAAGAGCATGCTTGCGCTCGGGCGTTGGAAAACTTGCCATCCGCTCTCCAAAGAAGAACAACGACATTCTCCAAATATCTGTCCCTGAGGCAGTTCTTCTGCTTGATGGCAGTGAGCACCAGCTTACCGATGCCGTTGATCCTGCTGACTACGACGCAGTGGGCATTGGTCCTGGACTTGGCACGAAAGAACCTACAGCCATCGCCATCATTTCGCAGCTGCGCCGTTCGCAGCAGATTCCTTGCGTTGTTGATGCCGATGCAATAAATGTCTTGTCAACACATCGCGCTTGGCTTCAGCAAGTGCCAAAGGGAACAATCTTCACGCCTCATCCAAAGGAATTCGACAAGCTCTACGAAACGCCGGCAAAGGAAAGCTACGAGCGACTCTCTCACGCTATGGAAATGGCTAAGCGCCTCGAATGCTACATATTATTAAAAGGTCATCATTCCATGCTTTGCACGCCAGAGGGCAATGTATTCATAAACACTACAGGCAATGCCGGAATGGCAACGGCAGGTAGCGGAGATGTCCTTCTTGGCATAATAACAGCCTTGTTGGCAAGAGGTTACGAGCGACTCCAGGCAGCTTGTCTCGGTATGTACATTCATGGACTTGCTGGCGACATTGCAGCCGAAGAGAAGTGCATGGAAAGCCTCATTGCGTCGGACATCATCGAAAGTCTGCCAAAAGCATTCAGGAAGATGTATCAGTAAGGTTATCTGCAACATTGCAATGTTTTTTATTACCATCAACGATTTTTCACTGCAATGTTGCTTTTATTCACGAAAACACACGGAAACCTTTTACCTTTGCATCATCAAAACATAACAAAATCTATTAACCACTTAAATTCAGAATCATTATGATAGTAACTACAACACCTTCCATTGAAGGCAGGCAAATAACAAACTACATCGGCGTAGTAACAGGTGAGACAATCATTGGTGCAAACTTCGTAAAGGACTTCTTCGCAGGCATCCGTGACATCGTTGGCGGTCGCAGCGGCAGCTATGAGAAAGTTCTTCGTGAGGCAAAGGACACAGCACTCGCTGAGATGGAGCAAAGAGCTCAGCAGATGGGCGCAAATGCAATCGTCGGCGTTGACCTCGACTACGAGACAATCGGTGCAAACAGCAGTATGCTTATGGTCACAGCTTCCGGCACTGCAGTGACAATCGTATAATAAGTTTCAACCCCTAATCTCCCATTATTAATAAAATGTATAGGAAAATGAACAATAATCAGCAACTCAACATCAGCGCAAAAGGCATCATACTAAGCATCGTTGCAGCAGGCGCTATCATCGGAGCTTTCGCTTTCGGTCTTCCTCTCTACAATGTCTGGGAACAGGAAATGTCAGGTAAGGCTGAGTTCGCAAAGGCAGAGCAGAACCGCAGAATCAAGATTGAGGAAGCAAAGGCTAATCTCGAGGCAGAAAAACTCAACGCTCAGGCTGAAATAGAGCGTGCTAAGGGTGCTGCCGAAGCAATAAAGATTGAAAACGGCTCTATCACTCCTACTTACATCCAGTATCTCTGGGTTCGTCAGCAGAAGGACTTCACTGGCAAGATCATCTACATCCCAACAGAAACAGGTCTTCCGGTTCTCGAAGCAGGACGAGTAGCTAATGAAACAAACGCAGACAAATAACAGACAACAGATATGAAAAAACGACTAAGTCTTTCCGAAACCGACAAGAAGATTGCTGGAGTTTGCGGAGGCATCGCTGAATATTTCGATGTGGATTCTACCATCGTACGCATCGTTTACGCTTTGCTCACTCTCGGCACAACTGGTTTCCCAGGAATATTGCTCTACTTGGTAATGATGTTCGTTGTGCCTCGTCGCAACAACTACATCGACAGTCATCAACAATAAACCATGACATCTGCAGAAAGAACAGCAATTGCTCGCATAATAACCGACCTCATCAAGGCGGACGACATACTAGACCTCTCCGAGATGAAACTGTTTCGCGACATTCGCGAGAAATACCGCATCGAGGAAAATCATCTGATAGCAGCGCAGAAAATAGACTTCGGCGCTGCTGTTGGCACGCTTAGGGAATGGACAAGAGCCGAACTCATCGACTTCTTCAACGACATGAAGTCCATAACCATCGCCGACGGCAACTGTTGTCCGGAAGAGGCATTCCTCATCCTTGCTCTTCGCTATTGTCTTGGCGAAGAATACGGCGCTTATTGCCAACTCATCTCCACTGACATCACAAACATCAGCATCGACAAGGGCAATATCGTTTACATTGAATCGGATTACGACGAAGAGGCAAACGCCATCATCAGGGACAACTACCGCAGTATAACAAACGATTTCCACCTCGCGGGACTTGACTTCGTTTACATCCCAAACATCTCGAAGGACTTCTCTGAGATGAGTGCCGACTATCTTCAGGACATCGTGGCTTTCCTCGCCCCTACCCTCTCTGACGATAAGCGACAAAGCGTGTTCAACACACTGCGATCAATGACCACAAGGAATTTCTGCGACGACTTCCTCGTAAAGCGAATGCAGCTCAACGAAGTGTTCGACGCAGAGCCGTCACTGTTGCTTCAAGTAAGTCGCACAGACAGCAAAATCGTCTATCTGCAGATTTCCTTGGGCAATGACATCAAGAAAGAGATTGAGACATTCGTGGACAGTTTCAGGGAACTCACCGCACAAACGCCACGCCCAATAAAATACAACCGACCAGCAAGCCGTTTCCCTTATCACGGATTCCACAAGTCGATGTTCGACCTGCTCGCTTTCCCAGGCAAGAAGGTGGAAAGTCGCATTGTTATCGACTTCCTGAAGCGTCGCATACTCTTCACCGATCTTGGCGAAGAGCTCTGCTTGCCGCCAATGCAACTCGCGCAGTATGTCTTCATCATTCATCAGACCATCTGCGGAAGAACCCACGAACTCCCTGCAAAACCAGCATCCGAAGCACGAATGAAGGCATTGAACAAGACATTCGGACTCATCTACGGATTGATGGATGGCGACAAGGACACCCCATACAACAAGAACCTATCGCCAAACATCTCACACATAAAGAAAGCCATCAGCAAACTCGACCAACTCGACAACCTCGATGCCTATCTCCCGGAGAAGACCGAAGACAAGACCTACCGCGTCAGAATCAAGCCGTCGAATGTTTTCGTAATGGAAAACGGCAAGCAAGTGCTGATGACAGAATGCGAAAGATTGAAGTAAGTTGCCAGAATTTATCAGTCCCCGATGAATGATGCAAAGCTAGTATTATTTTGCCAATATGACAAGAAAGTGTTACTTTGCAGAAAATTAAAACATGAAAGAACAAGATAGCGATTTATACGAAAAGGCTGTGGCTGGCGATGCTGAGTCACAATACGATTTAGGGTATAGCTATGCTCATGGCGAGGATGTGCCTCAGTCGTACGAGGAGGCTGTGAAATGGTATCGCATGGCAGCTGAGCAAGGATATGCTTTTGCACAATGCAATCTGGGGCACTGCTACGAAAATGGCTATGGCGTAGAGCAATCGTTCGAAGAGGCAGCAAAATGGTATTGCTTGGCGGCTGAGCAAGGTGATAGCATAGCACAATTCAACCTTGCGCTTTGTTATGACAATGGCAACGGAGTTGACCAATCGTTAGAAGAAGCGGCAAAGTGGTATCAGAAAGCGGCAGAGCAAGGGTACAGCGGTGCACAATATAACTTAGGATGTGCCTATTATGCTGGCGAGGGTGTGCAGCAATCGTACGACGAAGCCGTGAAGTGGTTACGCAAGGCTGCTGAACAGGAAGATAGTTCCGCACAACTCAAACTCGGGGTTTGCTATTATGATGGCGATGGAGTTGCTCAGTCGTACAAAGAAGCTACGGAATGGTTCCGAAAATCAGCTGAACAGGGAAATGTTAGTGCTAACTACAACCTCGGGATCTGCTATGACAATGGCTATGGCGTGGAACAATCGTACGAGGAGGCAGCCAAGTTTTTTCGTGTAGCAGCAGAACAAGGGCATAGAGATGCACAATATAATATGGGCTGGTACTTTTATTCTGGTAAAGGCGTGACACAATCGTACGAAGAAGCTGTAAAATGGTATATGAAAGCTGCAGAACAAGGAGATGCTGATTCTCAATTCGAACTTGCGAACTGCTACGACTCAGGCGAAGGTGTGACACAATCGTTTGAGGAGGCAGCGAAATGGTATCGCAAGGCAGCTGAACAAGGTCACGCAAGATCGCAATACAACCTTGCTGTTGGCTATGCTAATGGCGAGGGTGTACCTCAGTCATACGATGAAGCCGTGAAATGGTATCGAAAAGCTGCTGAACAAGGCCACGCTTTTGCGCAATGCAATTTGGGACATTGCTACGACAATGGCTATGGCGTAGAACAATCGTATGAAGAGGCTGCGAAGTGGTATCACAAGGCAGCAGAACAAGGCGACTACATAGCACAATGCAATCTCGGAAATTTATATTACCATGGCACTGGCGTTGCTCTCTCTTTCGAGGAAGCCGTGAAATGGTATCGCATGTCAGCAGAACAAGACCACATAAGCGCAATGTACAACCTCGGAAATTGCTATAGGGACGGAGAAGGAGTCGAGCAATCAGACAAGGAGGCTGCAAGATGGTATAGAAAAGCGGCTGAGCAAGGAGATGACGATTCACAAAACAGCCTTGGATGTTGCTATGAGAAAGGCCTTGGAGTAAGAAAGTCCTATTCAGAAGCGGCTAAATGGTACAGAAAGGCTGCTGAACAGGGACATGCGATTGCTCAATGTAATCTTGGTCTTTGCTACTATGAGGGTAAGGGTGTAGCCAAGTCATATTCGGAAGCCATGAAATGGTTCTTGCTATCTGCAGAGCAAGGTGACACGGATGCCCAGGAAATGCTACGAGAAATAGCGACACCAAACAATAAACCAAGCTAACGTGAATTATAATGCAGAGCTAACGTGAATTATAATACAAAAGACGCGAGATGAAAGAAATAAAAATTACGGACTTTGAGAATGTCCAGATCGGTCAGGCGGAAGACCAGATTGGCAAGACAGGTGTGACAGTTTTCTTGCTCGGCAAGGACGGCATGCCAGCTGGTATTGATGTGAGAGGAGGCGGTCCTGCTTCGCGCGAGATTCAGCTTCTCTCCCCTCTTTCTTCCACAAACATTATACACGCCATAGTGCTTGCCGGAGGTAGTGCCTTCGGACTTGATGCTGCTGGCGGCGTAATGGAATACCTTGAGGAACAGGGTGTTGGCTTTGATGTTGGCGTGACAAAGGTACCGCTAGTGTGTCAGTCGGACATCTTCGACCTTACCGTTGGCGACTGCAAGGCGCGTCCTACGAAAGAGATGGCACGAAAGGCTTGTGAGAGTGCTGGCAACTACCAGGACGGTCAGCATGGCGCAGGAACAGGTGCTACGGTCGGCAAACTGATGGGCATGGAAGATTCGATGAAAAGTGGCATCGGCAGCTATGCGGTGCAGGTAGGTGAACTGAAGGTCGGTGCCGTTGTTGTAGTGAATGCTCTTGGCGACATCTATGATTGGCATGAGAACCGCAAAATAGCAGGTCTTCATGACCCTAAGACAGGCGAATTCATAGACAGTTCAGAAGTGCTGTACAACCGTATAGAACGTACAGACAACAAGTTCGTTGGCAACACGACACTCGCCGTGGTTCTCACAAACGGAAAGTTCAGCAAGTCGGAACTCTGCAAGATAGCATCGATGTCACACAATGGCTATGCTCGTGCCATCCGCCCTGTCCATACTTCAGCTGATGGCGACAGCATCTACGCCGTATCAACTGGCAGCGTAAATGCTGACACGGATACCGTAGGCGAACTCGCCGCAATGGTTGTGGCAGAGGCTATCAAGGTGGCTGTTTTATGAATTAATGAGTAATGAATTTTGAGTAATGAGTAATGAGTAATGAATTTGAAAAACTTAAAATATAACAACATGAAACAATTTCTACTTAACTTCCGATTCCTTGCCATCGCTGCTCTAACCATGATTGCTATGAGCGCATCGGCAAAAGAGTTCACTTACAACTTCATGAACACACTGCCAAGTGAATGGACTTCCAACCCGGCTCCTCTCGCCTTTGAATCAACTAACAGAGGTTGCCAGTACACTTCGTCGGCTACGCTTACGCTCAAGGGTGCAAAGAATGTAACAAAGGTTGTCCTCACATGCTCTTCAAACTTAGCAGGAAAGAACACCATAGCTCTCAAAGTTGGCGGCAAAGCGTATGGCGAGACTGTAACCATGGGCAAAGAGACTAATGTGGAGAAGACCTTCACTGGCTCAGCTTCGGGCGACATCACCATCGACATCACTCGCGTTGACAAGTCTGTCTATATATCAAAAATTGTTGTAACAGCAGATGAGATTGGCTCAAATACAGGTGGTGGCGACACTCCTGGCACAGGTACTGGCGAAGGCGATACGGATCTCGACCCTAACTATACTTACGCAGAACCAACCATCATCACCCCAACAGGCACAATAGGCAGCAATACCGCTTATTCGTTCGTGCAGAACAATATTCGCGTGGACGTGTCAACAGGTGGCCAGAGTGAGTCGTATTTCGGTTGCAATGCAGGCAACTCAATCACCTTCACTGCTTCAAAGAACATCAAGGCTGTGGTTGTGAACGGCTATGTCAAGAAGGAGTTCGAGGCACAATCTACATCAGGTACAATCGCATACGTTGACGCTTCTGAGGATGCCGTGGAAACTAACCCTGTCTTGGCTATAACTGATGTTGACAGCAAGACTGTTACAATCACCTGCGAAAAGCAGATGCGCTGCTATTCCGTTGAATTCTACTTTGTTGAGAACCCTGAGTTAGGCGATGACGATTGGGGCGACGATGAGTTTAATTTCGACTATGAACCTAATGTAGCCACTACGCTCAACATCACTTTCACTGAAATGGAAGCTGAGGACTACAGCGAGTATTTCGGTTATGAATATACAGACCTCTATTTCTCAAGCGAGGAATACGAAATGGAAGTGGCAGCTTTCGTTCCATACAACGAAGAGACTGTTCTCGCTCCTGGCACTTACGAAATCAACGACAGCTATGAGGTCGGTACAGTCCAAGCTTCTCCGGGTGGCGACGACTACTATGATTATCCAACATACATCGCAACTGGCTTCCAATATGACGCGGAAGAGGATGCATGGTATTACACACAGTCTTACTACGTAGTTAGTGGTACACTGACTGTCAGCAAGGTTAGCAACGGCACAAAGTTCGAGATAAATGGCAAGACTGCCAAGGGCAGCACAGTGAACGCTTCTTATATTCTCCCAGGAAACGCAGACGCTATACACAACGCTAAGCAGGAAGAAGCAAAAACTGCTGTTGGCAAGAAGATTCTCAACGGCCGCGTAGTAATAGTAAACAAGGAAAAGGTTTATGATGCTTCAGGTCGCAGAGTAGAATAGTTAGCAGTCACTTTGGAAACTACTTTATACTTGTAGGGCGAAGATTTCTGAGCCGCTAAAACCAAATTATATCATCGGTTGCGGCTCGGAAATCCTCGCCCTACAATTTTTCCATGTATTCTATATCATCACTAATTACTTGAAATCAGGGTTGTCGAAGAGATTGAGCTGACCTGTCATTTCGTCGATTATCTGCTGTTCAGACTTATCTGCATCCGGGTCAAGATTCTTCTGTTCTTCTGTCTCTACAGATGTTTCGTCAACATTATCCTCGGAGGTATTATTATCGTCGTTTTCGTCCTCTGGTTCCGGGTGGCGAACGGATTCAAGTTGCTCTACATTCACAACGACAGAATTCGTGATTCGTTTGCCCTTTGCCTTGCTACTCTTTACCATGATGAACTCCTCAGCATCTATCTCAAGAGTTCCTTCATAGTTGTTCGGACCTTGGTATGTAATCTTGAACAAAGGATATGCTTCGTCGGTGAGTATCAGGAGTTTACTGTTAGGATTATCGCCAATAAGACTCTGATGACGCTTTGAAGCTTCAAGCGGGAAACGCTTCAAGTAAGCATGGTTGTCCTGGTCAGCATCATGAACAACAGCCGTCCAAATCTTGTCTTTATTATACTTCTCTATGACGAGAATATTGTCCTCAAAGTGGTTGTTGACATCAAACGATGTGATGTAGAATTCGCCGTTCTTGAGGATAACGAGGATTGAATCCGTATCGTTGAATTCGCCAAGAAGTTCTCCGTGAGTGTCGTAGTTCAAGCGATTAACATCCCTGTCATACCAAACCTTACGACCTCCGAGAGTAGAACGTCCGGCAGACTTGAGCGTGATGCGATTGATAGACTGCTTGGTAAGGATATTGCCCTTTGCGGTCTTGCCTTTTATAGCCACTTCAGAGAAATCCTTCTCAAAGAATATCTTCTTGATCTTTGGTGCGAAATCGAGAGTTATCTTTATAACTTCAGCCTCACCATTAGGATTTGCCGTGAAATACTTCACGTAAGAGCCTGGAGTGCCTTGTGTAAGGTCCACCTCACGATCGCGAGCAACAGACAACACGTTGAAGCGCTTGATGAAGAATGTACCTTTCTTTCCGTCGCGATAGATCATGTTGTAAACTGTACGTGAGTCGTTCTTCTTGAACACCTGCACATGAATGATGTTCTTTCCTACGAATATCTTCTCGGCTACCTTCACGACCTTCATCTTTCCATTCTTGTAGAAGATGATAATGTCATCAATATCAGAACAGTTGCACACGAAATCGTCTTTCTTGAGACCTGTTCCGATGAAGCCTTCTGCCTCGTTGATATAGAGCTTCTGGTTGGCTTCAACAACCTTAGACGCTTCGATAGTGTCGAAGTTGCGTATTTCTGTGAGGCGAGGGTGTTGCGCTCCGTATTTTTCCTTGAGATGAGTGAACCAATCGATGGTTACGCCCACCATATTCTTGAGTTTCTTGTTGATTTCCTTAATCTCTTTCTGCAGCTTGACAATCTGCTCTTCTGCCTTGTCAGAGTTGAACCTGAGGATTCTCTGCATCTTTATTTCGAGAAGGCGAAGGATGTCGTCCTTTGTCACCTCGCGAATCATCTTAGGATACCATGGAGTAAGACGGAGGTCGATATGCTCACAAGCTTCGTCGTTGCTGCGTGCTTCCTCAAACTCCTTGTCCTTATAGATGCGCTCCTCTATGAATATCTTCTCGAGAGAACAGAAATGGAGCTGTTCCTGAAGTTCGTGCTTGCGAATTTCAAGTTCCTTCTTCAAGAGTGAGAGTGTGAAGTCAACATTCTGCTTCAGAACATCGGAAACGGTCATGAAGCGCGGGTGCTTATCCTCAATAACGCAGCAGTTAGGCGAAATGGAGAGTTCGCAATCAGTGAAGGCGTAGAGGGCATCAATGGTCTTATCAGAACTGATTCCAGGAGCAAGATGTACGAGAATCTCTACCTCGGCTGCGGTATTATCTTCTACCTTACGAGCTTTTACCTTACCTTTCTCAATAGCCTTGAGGATGGTTTCAATGAGCGAAGAAGATGTTTTTCCGAATGGAATCTCACGAATGGCAAGTGTCTTCTGGTCAACCTTCTCTATCTTTGCACGCACCTTAACAGAGCCGCCACGAAGTCCGTCGTTATATTTCGCAACATCTATGCTACCACCCGTTGGAAAGTCTGGGTAGAGATTGAACTCTTCGCCATTGAGATATGATACGGCAGCATCACAAAGTTCGTTGAAATTGTGCGGAAGAATCTTTGAAGAAAGACCTACGGCAATGCCTTCTGCTCCTTGTGCGAGAAGCAAAGGGAACTTTGCAGGAAGTACGATAGGCTCTTCGTTACGACCATCATAGCTGAGTTTCCAATCGGTAGTCTTATTGTTGAAGAGTACTTCGAGAGCAAACTTCGACAAGCGAGCCTCAATGTAACGAGGAGCTGCTGCGCGGTCGCCAGTAAGGATATTTCCCCAGTTTCCCTGACATTCTACGAGCAAATCCTTCTGTCCCAACTGCACAAGGGCATCACCGATTGAAGCGTCACCGTGAGGGTGAAACTGCATTGTATGTCCAACGATATTCGCAACCTTATTGAAACGACCGTCGTCCATGCGCTTCATAGAGTGCATGATACGGCGTTGCACAGGCTTCAAACCATCGGCAAGGTGCGGTACTGCTCGTTCGAGGATAACATAAGAGGCATAATCCAAGAACCAGCTCTGATACATTCCACTCAGATGATGTACTGCGGAAGCGTCAAAGCGGTTGCTCGTTGGTTTGTAGTCGCTATGATCATCGGAAGATGTTTCAGAAGTTTCATCTGAGGAAGTTTCAGAAGTTTCATCGGAAGAAGTTTCAGAAGTTTCATCGGAAGAGTTTTCTTCCAAAGATTGCTCTGCTGACTCCAGCTTCTCAGAATCCTCGATAATCTCGTCGTTATTGTTCTTTATCTCGTCACTCATTGTAAATTCGTTTATGTTGCAAAAAGTACGATTTTGGCTATTCGTTTATGTTACATAGAGAAATATTCGGTTGCAAAGTTACGAAAATTATTGAGAAAGTTCAAGAGCAAAGGCAGTTTTCTGCTGATAGTGCCTGCAAAATGACGCATAAACAACAAAAAATCGCCTCAAAAGCATAAGCTTTCAAGGCGAAATAATTTATGATTTGATTAAATAAGTAATTTCAACTTGTTCTAACCTACCCGATTACTTAGCAGGTGTAGCGAGTTCCTTGTAGTAAGCAGCCTTCTGAGCGTTACCAACCTTGTTGTAGTAAGCAGCGAGCTTCTGAGCAGTTGAAGTGATGAGCAACTGGTGCTTTACAGCGTCTTCTGCCTGAGCAGCCTCGATGAAGCTTTCGTACATTGGAGCAGCAGCAGCGCCTGTTGGGTCGAGAGCGTCAGCAAGCTTAGCACGCTTGAAGTTGATGTAAAGGAGCTGCTTGCCTGGGAACTTCTCAAGCATTGTCTTGAATACATCGTCCTGCTTCTTCTGAAGACCAATCTTAGCGTCGCCTTCTGTTGCATCGATAACTTCGTCATACTTACGAGTGAGCGAGAGATAGTCTGTAAGGTCAGCTTCCTCGAACTTGCTTACATAATCCTCAAGCTGCTGGAGACCCTTGATAGAATCACCCTTACCGTAAGAGATTTCTGAGAGATACTTCAAAATATCAACCTGGTCTGACTTGAGTTCGAGACTCTTGTTGAGTGCCTTCTCTGCACCTTCCCAATTCTTTATGCCGCAATATGCCTGACCGAGCATCTTGTAGTCATCAGCGAAGTCAACATATTTCTCGCAAGCGAAAAGACCCTTAGATGCTTCTACTGCTTCAGCATTCTTGTCAAGAGCAGCAAGAGCATACATCTTGTAACGGTTACAAGTTACGTCCTGTGGGTACTTTGAAAGAGCTTTTGTAGATACATCAACGCAGTCCTGAAGCATACCAGCATACTTCTTGAAGCGGTAGAGTGTATAAACATAGCGTGGGTAGTCTTCCTCACGGAACTTATTGAGATCTTCCTTCTTGTAACGGTCGAGAGCGCTTGACCATGCGTTAGTGTTACCAGCGATAGCAGCATCGTAGTAGAAACCAGCAGCTACAGCCTTTGCAGGATAGTTAGGGTCGATGTTAGCAAGGTCAGCAAGAGCTTCCTCAGCTGCCTTTGGGTTAGCCTTACGGTAAACACCAGCTACCTTCTCGTAAGCCTTTGCATTCTTGTCATCGTTAAGTCTTGCACGCTCATACCAACCAGCAGCAGTACCTGGGTCGCCATCGATGTAGCGGAGGTCACCGAGGATGATGAATGGCTCGCAGAGAGTAAGCTTCTTCTTCTCAATGATAGTAATAGCCTTTTCTGCATAGAGGCGGCTGTTGAGAGTGTCATCATACTGATAGAAGAGCTTTGAGATCTTTGTGAGAGCTGCAGGATCCTTCTTGTAGAGCTTGTCCAATGCCTTGAGCTCGTTCTTGTAAGCAGCAGCATTGCCTTCAGCAGACTTTATAACCTTCTCGAAGTTAGCGAGATCTGTAGTGATGTCCTGTGCATTAGCAGCAGAACAAATAGCTAGCATAGCGCCAGCAGCAAAATATTTAAGTGCTTTCATAATCTTTGATATTGATTTTTGTTACTTACTGTGTTGATGATGAAGATTTTCGATTCCTTTTCTGTTTGTTGTTAATTGAGTTTTAGGTTAAACATTGTTTTGCTAATTCTGTTTGCTGTATTGCTTGCTTTTACTTTTTGATACGCAATTCAACAAATTGTAAATTCTGTTTTTAGTTAAAATACCATAAAGAAATAAACAATTTGTTAACAGCTCATCGAGATGATCCAGTCAATGAAACCTTAACTACTCAGAACCTATTCATCTTCGTCGTGAATGTTCATATCGATAATCTGAATATCACCACGGTATGGCAAGAGTGCCGACTTCAGGATAATCTTCTGTCCGATAGGAGAAACCACGAAATGAGCGAAGCCCCAAGGAAGTCCGTGACGAGGATCGTTAAGCAAAGCCCAAACCGTACGATAGAGTGGATATAAACCCATCTGGATGTAAGCCTGGTATGGCTGATATGAACTATTGAATTCCGGTTTGTCAGCATTACTGATTGACATAACCGTAACATTCTTCTTATATGTGATGTTTGTAGTGTCTCGTTTATCGTTAAGCCAGTTTGAGCCGACAACGCCAATTGCATTTGGTGTGTTCTCAACACATTTAATGACTTCCTCACTTGTCTTTACAGCCTGAATGTTAGGGCTGTTAATAGGTTTTCCTCCGAGGAGAGAATCAACTACCCAGTGAACAGTAGAAGACTTTGGATTGTCGAATACAACCTCAATGTCTCCCATCCTAGAACCAGGGAAGACATCCTTCCACTTTGTAGCTTCTCCTGAGAAAATTCTCTTCACATCCTTTACGGAAATCATAGAGTCAGGATTGCTGTTGTTTACGATAAGTGCCAAACCATCGTAAGCGATTGGGAAAGAAATTGGAATTCTATTCGTTTTCTTGAGATATTCACGCTCTTTCTCTTTGAAATCTCTGGCTGCAAAGGCTAGCCAGATGCTGTCGCTATCATTCATAAGACGGTTGATAGCGTCAAGTTCATTAGTATATACAGCAGTAAGATGAGCATCAGGGCGAGTTGCCTCAAACACCTGAACCTCTTCATCAATAACTGGGCTAAAACTCTCGTCTGCTGCAAACGCGATGTAGCCAGATGTCTTCGTGTCAGTACGACCACTCTTATTCTCCTCTGCACAAGAGACGAAACAAGCAGCGACCGCGAAAAAAATGAATCCTATATGCAGGATATTCTTCATTTATACTAGTTGACTTTAAATTAGTTAATAGCTTATAGAAGACTCTTTAACGATGGTTTATAGAAACCACCTAAGATTAACGACATAGTGGGCGGACAAGAAGTCCGCCCCTATATATAAAAGAGTTAATAAGTGCAATATTACTGAAGTCTGAACACTACAGGGAGTGTGAACTTACAGTTAACTGACTGACCATTCTGCTTACCAGGAACCCACTTAGGCATTGAGTTAACAACGCGGAGAGCTTCCTTGTCAAGAGATGCGTCAACACCACGTACAACCTGTGCGCTGTGGATAGAACCATCCTTACCAACGACGAACTGAACGATTACACGTCCTTCGATACCGTTTTCAGCAGCAACTGGTGGGTACTTAAGGTTAGATGCAAGCCACTGGTTGATGTTACCGTTGAATGTAGGCTGCTGTTCAACCACGTCGTAAACCTTATTCTCTTCAACCTTAACCTCTGGTTCTGGTTCTGGAGCTGGTGGTGGTGGAGGAGCAACTTTTTCCTCTTCAATAGTAAGAGCACCGTAGTCAACCTGACGTTCGTTAGTACCCTGGTCGTAGCTTTCATCAGCAGTACGACGGTTGTCCTTGTTGAGGTCTTCCATGTTAAGAAGAGTGTTCTCAGCCTTAACTTCGTCGTCCTTCTTGATGACAGGCTCAGTAAACTTAATAGTGTTCTGCTTTACTTCAACAACCTTCTGCTCAGGCTGCTTGATGACCTTTTCAACTTCTTCCTTCTTAGTTTCAGTCTTCTTTTCCTGAAGCTTAGAAAGTTCCATTTCAGCCAAGATAGCTTCCTGACGCTTCTGATACTCCTGGTATGCATTCAAAGCCTGAATACCAATGATACAGAGAGCGATGAGAATGAGAATAGAGAGCATGGCGATAACATTACGCTTACCAGTAGCCTTACGGATTGGATAAGCACCGTATTCCTTGTTTTTGCCTTCGAATACGATATCACACCATTTTCCCTGAATCAAATCTATTTGTGCCATAGTTTTTTCTTTTTTAGTTAATGGAGTGATTATTTAATGTTATTAGCGTCGAGCAGTTTCTGATCATCAGGAGTGATCTTAGAGAGCACGTATGTACCGATGTTACAGATCTGCATTTCGTCGAGTGCGTCAACCATGTTCTTGTAGCTAGCATTGTCTGTACACTTGATGATGACAGTAAGAGGGTGAACTGTACGACCCTCAAGTCGTCCGCTCTTGATAGCCTTGAGCTTCTGCTGATACTCAGCGTCTTCCATCTTGCCCTTCTGCTTTTCAATATCAAGCTTCATCTTTGCTTCCTTCATAAGGAGTACAGGCTGAACGCCTTCACCGGTCTTATGAGTCAAGAACACTTCGCGAATACCTTCCTTACCCCAAGTAGTCTTCTTAAGACATTCAGGCTCGTTATACTTTGGCATACCGGCAACATAAGAGATACCGTTGTTACCTGAGATATAAACTGTGAATGTTTCAGACTCACGGGTTTCATTCTTGTTTTCCTCTTTTGTATCCTGCTTGTTGCTAGGCAGAGTGAGCTGCATAGCCTGAGGCTTAGCAAGGGAAGTACAAAGCATGAAGAAGGTAATGAGGAGCATCATCATATCCACCATCGGCGTAAAGTCGACGCGGGTCTCCATCTTTTTCTGTTTACTTTCTTTTTTTGCCATTAGAGTTCCTCCCCTGTTTTAAGAGTTGTAACAAGATAGTAACGGTCTTCCGAGATATCCTGCATTTCTGACATAACTTTCTTTACGACTTTGTATGGAGTATCACAGTCAGCCTTGAGAGTGATCTTCATATCCTCGCCGAAATTATCACGAGCGGCCATAACCCAGTCCTGGAACTGGCTCTGCTTACCGTCAACTGAGTCGGTAGGGAGACCCTTTTCAGCCTGGAATTCGTTGATTTGAGCAGGCTCCATAGCGAACATCTTAGAGAGCTGATCCATTGGTACACCAATGTTAGTAGTACCTTCAGCAGTCTTAAGCTGTCCCTCAGTGAGGGCAACGCCATATTCGCTTGCTACAGCTTGTACGAGGGTTTTCTGTGAACTTGGTCTGTCCATACCAAGGAACACCTTACCCTGCTTATCGATAAGAATGCTCAAAGCGTTCTTCTCTGGAATCTTGATTTCCGATACCGAACCTGGAGTGTTGACCTTCACAGCTTCGTTCTTAGTAAATGTTGCAGTCAACATGAAGAACGTAAGCAAGAGGACCATCACGTCGGACATCGGAGTCATGTCAATCCAGACGGACTTCTTTTTAATTTTTACTTTACCCATAGTTAGTTAAAGTTTTAAGTTAAACAATAGGGAAAAGCAAAATTATTCTGCGTGTGTAGATTCGAAAGTCTTAGCGATTGAATAACCTACCTCATCAAGAGCGAAAGTGAGCTTATCGATTCTATTAGTGAAGAAGTTGTAAGATACAACAGCTACCCATGAAGTCAAGATACCAGATGCAGTATTAACGAGGGCCTCAGAGATACCTGTAGAGAGCTCGAGTGAGTCACCACCACCACCTTGTGCAAGTGCCTGGAATGACTTGATCATACCAACCACAGTACCGAAGAGGGCTGTAAGAGTACCGAGAGTTACGATAGTTGCGATGATAGGGAGGTTCATCTGGAGAGTAGGCATTTCAAGCTGAGTAGCTTCTTCGTGAGCCTGCTGGATACGAGAAACCTTCTGAGCGAGCTTGAGACCAGTAGCCTCATCCATTTCCTTGTAAGCCTTGATAGAAGCGAGAACTACGTTAGCTACAGAACCCTTCTGCTTGTTGCAAGTAGCTTCAGCAGCAGCGAAATCGCCAGCAGCAATCTGAGGCTTGATCTGAGAAACGAACTTCTGGAGAGACTGAGTACCGAAGCACTTAGAGAGAGCGAGTGTACGTTCTACAGAGAGAGCGATAACTGTGAAGAGGAGAGTGATGATCACAGGTACCACGATACCACCCTTGTACACTGTACCGAGGAGGTTAAGTGGAGCGTTTTCGTTGTTACCGTCCTGGAAGTTTCCGCCGTTACCGAGGAAGAACTGATAGAAACAAACTGCAAGAATGAAACATACTACGATGATCCAAATTGCGTTACGAACACCCTGGAAGCCCGGATTAGTTGAAGCTTTCTTCTGGGCTGGTTTTTGTGGAGTTGCCATAATTTTTAATTAAGATTTAGTTATTAATAATAGAGTTAAGTTTATATACATCAAGTGTTCATTCTATGGTAATAGACTGATTTTCAAAAAAATAGAAAATATTTTCAATCTATGTCCATAGCAAAGTTACTATTTTATTTTAATTCAACGAATAAAATTCAACTTTTTTTTCGTTTTTTATTAAAAAAAATCACTTTAGTGAAGTTTTGCGAGAGTATTTGCAATTCTCTTTATAGCCTCTTTAATGTTCTCATCGCTCGTTGCGTAGCTCATTCTGAAGCATTCAGGAGAGCCGAAAGCGTCGCCTCCAACACATGCCACATGACCAACTTCGAGGAGATACATCGCAAGGTCTGTAGAGTTGTTCACTACCCTACCCTCGTCGTCCTTCTTGCCGAAGAAACTGCTGCACTTAGGGAAGAGATAGAAAGCACCCTGAGGCTTGTTGACTTCAAGACCAGGAATCTGTGCTGTGAGTTCGTAGATGAGGTCACGACGACGCTCGAAAGCCTTGCGCATTTCCTCAACGCAATCCTGCGACTCTGTGTAGGCTACATACGCAGCATACTGAGAGATTGAGCAAGGACCACTTGTATATTGTCCCTGAAGCTTGTTGCATCCCTTGACAATCCATTCTGGAGCAGCGATGTAACCGATACGCCAGCCTGTCATAGCGTATGCCTTAGATACACCATTTACTATGATAGTACGCTCACGCATGCCTTCAACCTTTGCCATACTCGCGTGCGCGCCTATATAATTAATGTGTTCATAGATCTCATCTGCGAGCACATAAAGGTTGTCGTGCTTCTTGATAACCTCTGCAAGAGCAGCAAGTTCGTCCTGAGAATAAACGCTACCAGTAGGGTTGCTTGGAGAACAAAGAATGAGCATCTTTGTCTTAGGAGTAATTGCAGCCTCAAGCTGGGCAGGAGTAATCTTGAAGTCTTGCTCGATGCCAGCCTCGATAAATACAGGAGTACCACCGGCAAGGATAGCCATCTGAGGATAGCTTACCCAATAAGGAGCAGGGATGATTACCTCTTCGCCGTCGTTAACGAGCGCCATGATAGTGTTTGTAACACTCTGCTTAGCACCGTTTGAGACAAGAATCTCTGAAGGCTTGTACTCAAGACCATTCTCATTCTTGAGCTTTGCAGCGATAGCTTCGCGGAGATAAGCGTAGCCAGGAACCGGAGAATAGGTAGTGATGTTCTCATCGATAGCCTTCTTGCCAGCGTCCTTGATGTGTGCAGGAGTTGGGAAGTCAGGTTCACCTACGCTAAGGTTGATGACATCAATGCCTTGAGCTTTCATTTCAGCACTCTTCTGCGACATAGCGAGTGTAGCAGATGGTGCGAGTCTGTTTAGTCTGTCTGATAAATTCATTTTTACCTTTGAGGTTTTATGATTTTGATGTTTTGTTAATCGATGTTAAGGGTATGACCCATGCGCACCTTCTTTGTTACAAGGTAACGGCGATTGTATTCGTTTGGAGTGACCTCTATTGAGACATTCTCCGTGATTTCAAGTCCATAAGCCTCCAAACCTATGCGCTTCACAGGATTGTTTGTAAGGAGACGCATCTTGTGTATGCCAAGTTCACGAAGAATCTGCGCACCACAACCATAATCGCGCTCATCAGGCTTGAAACCGAGATGGATATTGGCATCGACAGTATCCTCGCCCTGGTCCTGAAGCTTGTAAGCACGGATCTTGTTCATGAGTCCGATGCCACGACCTTCCTGCTGCATGTAAACGATAGCGCCCTTGCCTTCCTTCTCTATTGCCATCATGGCACGATGAAGCTGTTCGCCACAATCGCAACGCTTGCTGCCGAGGATGTCACCTGTAGCACAAGAAGAATGTACGCGAACAAGAATTGGTTCGTCTTCCTTCCACTCGCCCTTGATGAGCGCAAAATGCTCAAGACCATTGCTCTTCTGACGGAAAGGAATCATCTGGAAAGTGCCCCATTCTGTAGGAAGAGTCACTTCCTCGCCCTTTTCCACGAGACTTTCTTCTCGCAAACGGTAAGCAATCATGTCCTTGATGGAAATGAGTTTCAATCCATGTTCCTGAGCAAACTTATGGAGTTCCGGCAAACGAGACATTGTGCCGTCCTCGTTCATGATTTCCATGAGAGCAGCCGCAGGATAGAGGCCAGACAGTTTGCAGAGGTCGATAGCAGCTTCCGTGTGTCCGCTACGGCGAAGTACGCCATTCTCCTGAGCGTAAAGTGGATTGATGTGGCCAGGGCGACCGAAAGTCGCAGGTGTTGACTTTGGGTCGGCGAGAGCCTTTATCGTTTCAGCGCGATCGTAAGCAGATACGCCTGTAGAACATCCTTCAAGCTTGTCGATTGTGACTGTGAAAGGTGTGCCGAGCAGGGAAGTGTTGTCCTGCACCTGATGTGCCAAGCCAAGTTCTTCGCATCTTGAGTTCGTAATAGGAGCACAGAGCAAACCTCTTGCATTCTTAAGCATGAAGTTCACCTTGTCGGCATCAATCTTTTCAGCAGCAATTATAAGGTCACCTTCATTCTCGCGGTCTTCATCATCAACCACGACAACGAATTTACCTTCCTTGAAATCGGCAATTGCTTCTTCTATTGTATTTAGTTTTATCATTTTCTTTGTTGATATTATTGTCATCCAATGTTTGCGCTATCCGTTCGCGCCTTCCTAGCCTTGAGTTTCTGCACAATAGGCATGGTGAGCACATAGCGGAAAATCTTGCGTCTCAGCTTCTTCAGGTTATTGAAAAGCTTTATGAACACATCCTTGTTGAACACCGTGAGGTCTTTGTTTGCGCGATATGTCACGAACACAGCCAACGGAGCGAGTACTGCCGTTGCAAGCAGTTTTCCGAACCATACTGCCCAGAAATGTCCACGCGCCATACGGTAACCCATCGTGTCGAGAATCATATATGTGATGAACACAATGACCGAGATGAGCACCGGAATGCCAAGACCGCCCTTGCGTATTACGGCTCCGAGAGGTGCGCCGATGAAGAAGAATATCAGACAGCAGAGCGAGAGCGTGAACTTATTGAAGGTTTCTATCTGGTGCATGACCTCGAAGTGGTCGCCTTCTTCAGTAACCGCAGCCTTGAACTCGGCATCCATCTTTGCTGTGCGCACATCATTGAGCGCTGTCTGTATGATGGCTAGCTTTCGTTGCTCTGTCTGGTCCTCGTACAGTTCGTCGAACGATTTCTGCTTAGCAGTCAATGCCTGCTTGTTTTTCTTGGCACGTTCGCTGAGTTCTTCCTTTGTGGTAAGCGAATCAGTCACCTGAACCATCTTCAGCTTGAATGCCTCCTGGCGAAGGAAAGCACGACCGATAGAATCGTATTCCACATTCACGGAATCAACATCATGAGCTATCTTTTTCAGGCTTTTTGAACGGGCATCGTTGGCAATGCCAGCCGTTTCCACCATGTCGAAGTCGCTGTTGAAGTCTATGAGAAGAGTCTTCTCGGTGAAAGTTTCGCGACGGTAAGGCACATTTGCCTGATTGCCAAGTCCCGACTGACGCATGTTCTCAAACCATTCTCCGCTGTTGAGCGTGAGCAGGAGGTGCTGCTTGTCGGCTGTTGACTGAATCTTTCCCGAGTCGGCAAGGATGATTGCCGCGTCCTCGAAACTGTCAGTCATTCTGTATATCATCAGTCCATAGAGCATTCCTCGCTCCACATCCTTCTTCTGGACATACACATTCGAGCCCGGTATGCCGTCGTAGAACACTCCTTCCGGAATCTCCAACTCAGGACTTTTCTGCTTCATCGAGAGCAGCAGTTGGGCGAATGAAAGGTTTGCGTTAGGTCCTATCACATTCTGGAAATAGAACGATACACCCATTATGATGCACGAAACTATGATCAGAGGTCGGAATGCCTGCATGAGCGAGATGCCGGCAGCCTTTATAGCCGTGAGTTCCACGCTTTCGCCAAGGTTACCGAAAGTAATGAGCGAAGCAAGCAGGATAGACAGCGGCAGCGCCTGAGGCACGAGAATGAGACCCATATACCAGAAAAACTGGGCAAGCACATCCATCGGAATGCCTTTTCCGATAAGTGTGTCAACATATTTCCAAAGGAACTGCATCATCAGCACGAATTGGCAGATGACGAAAGCACCCATGAGCAGCGTCAGAAACTGCTTTATGATGAACAAGTCCAGTTTTTTGAATATACGCATAATTCGGGCGCAAATTTACAATTTTTCATTTAATTAAGCAAGTTGCAGGGAGAGTTTTTTAAATTTACATTCCTTTTTCCTGTTAATTGCATCCTATATTTATAATAATGTGTAGAGTTACAGATAAAAAAGCATTCAGTTTTGCTTCAAAAAATGCATTTTTTGAGACGTTTTCCCATGAGTTTTTATTGGGATTAGACCTTTTTTCTACAAATAAATGTATTAAATTAAATGTAAATAGGGATTTTCCTTTGCAGTTGTAGGATTTTTCCCTAACTTTGCACGCAATAACTTATTAATTTTGCAGCATCGAAAAAAGCAAAAACAACATAACTATGAAAAAGTACATTCTCTCACTCATCGTAATGTTCGCAGCCAGCACAACGGTTTCGTTGGCGCAGGACGACATGTACTTTGTTCCTAAAAAGGAGACAAAGGAGGAAAAAGCGCAACGCATAGCTGAAGAAAAGCGGAAGAAGGCTGAAGAAATGGAAAGAAGAGCCCAGGAACTGGCACAATTCAAGGCACAGCATGAAGCACAAGAAAAGCTAGCTTTCGAGGCAACTCAGCGCGCTTATGAAGACTTGATGGCACGTATGTACCGCCGTATCTATCACGAGGATGTTGACATCTACAACCGCCACTTCACATACGAGAACCCGGACACTCTCGCTTTCGATTCTCTCGGCAATGGCGACGACCGCATAACGTTCAACAATGTGAATGACACGCTATACAATGTTGACGACAACTACAAGTATCTCAAGATGATAAGCCGTTTCGACGATATCATGCTCGACATCGATAAGCACAGCGGAGTTCCGAGATGGTTCTATCCTTGGTATTCAAGTCCAACAAGCATCAATTGGGCATGGACTTATCCTTCACCTCGTTTCTACAATCCGTTTGGTCCAGGTTGGTACGGAGGCGTTTACGACCCATGGTTCTACGGCTACTACGGAAGCGATCCTTGGTGGTATTCTTGGTACGACCCTTGGTATGACAGATACTATGGCTGGGGCAGCTACTACGGCGGATACCATGGTTACGGATGGTATGGCTACTATGGCTATCGCCCATACCACGAGCACTACTACGTTCCAAACTATGGCTATGTAGGACAACATCACGGCTCTGGACATCACGGTTCTGGACAACAAGGAGTTGGCGGTGGCGGCGGAAGCTCTAGCAATTATAGTGTAAGCAAATGGGGAGTTCACACAAAGACCTACAATCTCCCGACAAGAGCACATGTCTCACCACGCGGCTATAGTTCTAGCAGCTATCCAAGCTCAAGCTACGATTCAAACTACAGTTCTAGCAGCTATTCCAGCTCAAGCTACGATTCAAACTACAGATCTGGCAATAGCACTACATCAAGAAATAGCAACGGAACTTACAGCACATTCACTCCTACCACAAGTTCTTCAAGCTCAAGCTATTCCAGCGGATCAAGCAGCTACTCTAGCGGTTCAAGCAGCTACTCTAGAAGCAACAGCAGTAGCAGCAGCAGTTACAGCAGCGGCGGAGGCGGTTACAGCGGAAGCGCAGCAGGTGCAAGAGGAGCTGGAGGCAGACGATAACTCAGCACACACAAACCATACAAACTATAATCACAAAAACTTCTCATTATGAAAAAGATATTATCAGCAGCGCTTCTGCTCGCAAGCATGAGCATCAACGCACAGGAAACATACACTAACGCAGAACTTGCTACCCAGGATCTCAACGGCGATGCTCGCTATGTGGGTATGGGTGGTGCAATGGAAGCTCTCGGTGCAAACATGTCGGCAGCTGCCAACAACCCAGCAGCCATGGGTCTTTATCGTGGCAATGCTGCGAGCGTTTCATTCGGAATGTCAAGCCACAAGAATATCGGCAACATGGATGCAGACTCAAAGTCCGTGGTAAATCTCGACCAGATTGGTTTCGTCAGCCACATGCGCATAGGCTACAACTCTCACCTCAACTGGGGTATCAACTACCACAAGAGCACAAACTTCAACCAGATTCTTGCAGCAACAAGCAAGGGCTTGCAGTATGGTGAGATTACTGTAACTGACGATCAGGGCAATGTCCTCAATTCTTACCCTGTTTATGGTTCACAGAATGGTATCACATACGAAAAGGGCGGCGACATCATTGACTCTCAGGTAGATAGAATCAACTATGGACTTCTCGGCGACAACGCTTTCAGTTCTGGCAACAACTACCTCAACAGAGAGCGCAAAGGTTACATCGGCAACTTCGACTTCACTATCTCGGGCAACCACCACGACCGCATCTATTGGGGTGCTGCCGTAACCATCTCAAACGTAAAGTACAAGAACTACACTGACTACAAGGAGAACATCATCGACTTGGGTCAGCCTAACGGAAACATGATCATCAACGATTGCCATCAGATTGAAGGTACTGGCGCAAGCTTGAAGGGTGGTGTAATCTTCCGTCCAATAGAGGCAAATCCTTTCCGCATTGGTCTTTCTATTGAAACTCCTACTTGGTACGACCTCAGTTCTCACAGCAATACTCACGGAGAAAGCACCATCTACATCAATGAACCTGATTTCTATCTCGCGCCAGTAAAGGGCAGCACAGAATGCGACTACGACTACGAGATCTCTACTCCTTGGAAGTTCGGTCTTTCTGCTGGTACAACAATCGGCAAAAGCCTTGCCTTAGGCGCTTCTTTCGACTATGCAGACTACTCTTCAATGAAGTCTAAGATCAAGGACGGCGGTGACTACGACTGGTGGACAGACACTTATTACTCAAACTCTCACAACGACGATGCCATGAACGCCCACACTTCTGCATCACTCAAGGGTGTTTCTACATTGAAGCTCGGTGCTGAATATCGCATCATCCCTGAGGTGGCTGTTCGCTTAGGCTACAACTACGTTTCTCCTATGTTCAAGAAGGACGCTGTTCGCAACATGTTCATCGAAAGCCCTGGCGTTGAGACTGCTACAACAACAGACTTCACAAACTGGCAGGCTACAAGTCGCTTCACTTGCGGTTTAGGCTTCAACATCGACAACTTCTATGTTGACCTCGCTTACCAGTACAACTCTGTAAGCGGTACTTACCTCCCTTACCAGAACTGCGGCGACGTCATCCTCGGCTGCGATGTAACTCCTTCTATGCCAGTCGATTTGACAAGCAAGCGTCACCAGGCTATTTGCACACTCGGTTTCAAGTTCTAAACGACACAAATTTGCACAAAGGGGTCTGACCCTTTTGTGCAAATTATAAATTGTAAATCCGTAAATAACCTCAATGTCAGCACCATTAAAGGTTTACAGCGCCTCAGCAGGAGCAGGAAAAACATTCCGCTTGGTGGCAGAATACATCAAACTGCTCATGCTAAGGCCTGATGAATACAAGCATATCCTCGCTGTTACTTTCACAAAAAAAGCTACACAGGAAATGAAAATGCGAATCCTCTCAAAACTCTATGAGTTGCGAGAGGGTTTGCCTTCTTCTAACGATTATCTGGAAGAAATAACCAAACAGCTGGACCTTTCGGAAGAGACTGTTAGAAAGAATGCCGGAGTTGCTCTGAATCTTATTCTGAACGACTTCGGACATTTCCGTATTGAGACTATCGACTCGTTCTTCCAGCATGTGCTCAGAAACATGACTCGCGAACTCGACATCAGTTCAAACATGCGCGTCGAGCTCAACGGCGACCAGATAAAGGACAAGGCTATCGATGCCATGATTGACGGACTTGAGCCTCAAGACCACATTTTCATGCGAGTGCTTCAATTCGCAGAAGACAATATGGAAGAGGGCAAGGACTGGAATATCATAAAGAGCCTGAAGACTTTCGGAAAGAACATCTTCACGAACTTCTACCAAAGCCACGCAAAAGATTACAAGGAACTCCTGAAAAATAACCCGAACATCTTCAAGGAGTACAAGAGTAATCTTTATGCCATGATCAATTTGGCTGAGCAGGAAATTCTTGCCAACGCCGATAAGCTGAAAGCCCGCATTGAAGAGCATGGAATGAGCATCGATTTGTTCTCTAGAGGCACGCTGAGCAGTCTTTACAAGAACATTGCCAATGGCATACTCACCAAAACATCAAATACCTTGAACGGTTTTGCAGAAAGTGGCGATAATTGGTTGAAAAGTACCGACAAGAAGAAATACAGCACACAGGTAATCGATGAGTTTTTCGTGCCTGTTCTCAAGGACATCCTCAATCTCCAGAAAACCATCAAGTCTTGCCGCGTCATCATCAGCAACCTTAGCAACATCGAACTTCTTGGTGCGATAGAAGATGCCGTGGACAGCAGCAACATAAATGCCAACCGCTTCCTGCTGTCGAGCACAAACCAGCTGCTCTCGGAAATGATTGACGACTCTGACACGCCTTTCATCTACGAGAAGATTGGCACGCAGATAAACCATCTCATGATAGACGAATTCCAGGACACAAGCACGCTACAATGGAAGAATTTCTATCATCTCATGAAAGAAACCATGAGCAATTATGATGTTGAGACGGCAAAAGGAACTATCGGTTCGATGATCGTGGGCGATATCAAGCAGAGCATCTATCGTTGGCGTGATGGCGACTGGGAACTTCTCGGCAATATCAAGGAGCAGTTCGACAATGAGGAAGACACTGAGGTCATTCCGCTTTATACCAACTACCGCTCTGAAGCCAACATAATAAACTTCAACAACGCCTTCTTCCTTTGCCTGAAGAAAATAAACAATATCCAGAAGGCATACGACGATGTAAGACAGGAAGTTAAGCCCGAGCGCTTGGAGAATCCTGTTGGCGAGATTGAGTTCACCATGCTTTCTCCTGAAGCATACAAGGTGCGCCACAAGATGATTTGCGATAAGGTGGCTGAACTCATCCAGAAAGGCGTTGATGCGAAAGACATTGCTATCCTTGGTCGTGGCACGACGATTCTTAAAGAACTCTCAAAGACCTTCATGGACTTCTATCCGGACATAAAGGTTGTAAGCAAGGAGAGTTTCCAGTTGGATGCTTCCACAGCCGTCAATACGATAATCAGCGCACTTCGACTGGTGCAGAAACCGCAAGACAAGATTCTTCTTGCCACTCTTGAGAAGCATTCCGGAATACCTGCCGAAGAGTGCCATGGACTTATAACCGACATCAACAAGACAAAGCCGCTCCTTGATATCATAGAAGATGTCTTCACAAAGTTCAATATCGGACAAATGCAGCACGACAGCGCTTTTGTATCCGCTTTCTTCGACCATGTCAAGGACTTCACGAGCAAGAATGTCTCCACGATACGCAACTTCCTGAAATACTGGGACGAGCAGATTTCCGCAAAGAGCATTGAAACGGAGGATAAGAACGGCGTTCAGCTCATGACAATCCACAAGAGCAAAGGCCTGGAATTCGACAATGTAATCATCGCCGACGGTGCATGGGAAACCGCCCTCCACAGAAATCGCATCTGGATTGAGCTTAAGGACAAACCGTTCGCTGACATTCCTTTTACCATTGTTACGCCAAGCAAAGAACTCTCGGAAACAATCTTCAAGAACGATTACGAGAAGGAGAAGTTCCAGTTTGAGATTGACAACATCAATATCCTTTATGTTGCATTCACCCGTGCCGGCAAGAACCTGTATTATTACGGACAGACAAGCAAGGGTTACGACCATATCCTTACAGGACAAGCTCCGAAGAATTTCTCATACACTTCGAAAAACATCAGCGGACTTGTTGAGAGATGTCTCGACTCAATGCAAACCAACCTCGAAAGCAACACAACTTCCGAGATGGACAGCGAAAACGACAAGCTCTTCCATTACACAACCCATTACGGTATTTTTGCCATAAAGGAGGAGGAATCGAGCGAAGAAAAGACAAGCAAAGAAACAAGCAACGAGAAAGCGAATGAAGAAAAGGTCAATGTCTTCAAGATGCCTGTCACAACGCAAAAGATCCAGCTCCATCTGAACAAGCCAAAAATCACATTCCTGCAGAGCAACCGCAGCAAGGATTTCATCGCCTCGCTTCCCGAAGCTGCCACCGTTCCCGAAGCCACCGTTCCCGAAGCCACCGTTCCCGAAGTTTTAACTTCGGCAAAACCTGCCCCCGTTCCCGAAGCGTCCGCTTCGGTCCAACCCGCCAGCAGCTACATCTCTACCGGCTTGCTCCTCCACTACGTCCTCTCTCAGATCAACACGATCCAGGATGTAGATCCCGTTCTCCAACGACTTGAAATCGAAGGCATTATCTCCCAAAAGAGTCATGCAAATCTCATAAGGAAGCGCATTACGGAAAACAAGCAAGCAAAGAGCTGGTTCTCACCAGAATGGACAGTCTATAACGAATGTTCTATACTGACTTCCGAAGGCACAAGGCGAGCTGACCGCGTTATCACAAATGGCGAGGAAACAATCGTCATAGACTACAAGTTCGGAAACCCAGACCAAGACCACAAAGATCAGGTTCAGGAGTACAAGAAGCTCCTCACCGAAATGGGATTCCCAAATGTAAAAGGCTTTCTCTGGTACGTTTACAGCGATACAATCCAAGCAGTTTAACCCCCGTTCCCGCCACCGTTCCCGAAGCTTCTCCTTCGGTCTAACCGCCACCGTTCCCGAAGCTTTTACTTCGGGCATAAAAACCCTCCCCCCGTGTTCCTAAAAGAAATCTCCAACGAAATAATCCACTCTCACGGCAGCAACCTCGCTCGCATTGCCGTTATATTCCCAAACAAGCGTGCTTCCCTCTGGATGAACGACTACCTCCTTGAGGCAGCCAACGGAAAGCCTGTGTTTGCACCACAATATTTCTCCATCTCCGACTTCTTCCAGAAGCATTCGGACTTGGTTCTCGCCGACCATATCCAACTTGTCAGCATCCTTCATAAAAGCTACTGCAAGATTACTGGCGACAACCAGACGCTCGACAAGTTCTATCCTTGGGGCGAGATACTCCTTTCCGACTTCGACAATGTTGACAAATCGCTTGCCGATCCAGCGGACTTATTCCGCAACATCAGCAACATTCACGAATACGACACAATCAAATATCTCAAAAAAGAGCAGCTAGCGCTCCTTGAGCATTTCTTTCAGTCGTTCACGCGCAATCACGAATCGCAGCTCCAGCAGAAGTTCATCGCTCTCTGGAACAACCTCCTCAACATCTTCAACGATTTCAAGGCAACTCTGTCCAAGAACGGAATTGCCTACGAAGGCATGCTTTATCGTGAAGTTGCAGAAAACATCAACGACGAGGATTTCAAGTTCGAACACTACTACGCCATCGGTTTCAACAAGCTTCTGAAGTGCGAGGAAAAGCTCTTCAAGACACTCTCTGGCAAGCTTACACAGAAAGACGACAAGGCAACGGTCGAAGATGTCAGCAAGGATGCCCAAATCACTATTGCACAAGCACTTACTGACGACCTCCAGACTCGTTACATTGAAACCTGGCTGAAGGAAAACAACCGCATCGCAGCAGGTCGTCGCACGGCTATTGTTCTCTGCGATGAACACCTCCTTCCATCAGCCATCTACGGTTTTCCGGACAATGTCAGCGTCAATATCACTGCCGGTTTCCCTCTCTCCGAAACGCACCCGGCATCTTACGTCGCAACCCTCCTCGAGCTTTACACGGAAGGCCTTTCAAAAGACCGCACCCATTTCCGCGCTGCCTACCTCCGCAATCTCGAAGGCCACCCCCTCCACAAATTCACCGCAGCCCCCGTTCCCGAAGTGTCCGCTTCGGGCTCTACCCTCTCCATCCTCACAGCCCTTGAAAGCGCCATAACCACGATAGCCATAAACGTGCGCAACGAAGAACTTCAGCACAAGAAGCAAGCCGACAGCAAAGGACTTCTTCCAGAAGCCATCTTCCGCATTTACAACATCATCACGCGCCTGAAATCGCTCCACGAGCAAGGTTTCCTTGACATCGCGCCTATCACGCTCGCACGCCTTTACAAGCAGATCATTCTCACTACAACAATCCCTTACCACGGCGAACCGGCAAAGGGAATTCAGATAATGGGCGTTCTCGAAACCCGAAACCTCGACTTCGACCACATCCTCATGCTTTCGTGCAATGAGGGCGCAATGCCGCAGGGAGGAAGCGATTCGAGTGCCATACCTTACAACCTGAAGAAGGCTTTCGGTCTCAGCACATCCGACGAGCGCACAGACATCTTCGCTTACTATTTTTACCGAATGTTGAAGCGCTGCAACGACATCACCCTCGTTTACAACGCAAGCGGTAGCGACACATCGCCTGGCGAGATGAGCCGCTTCCTCCTCAACCTGATTGTAAACCGCCATCAGCAAATCAATAGAATCTCCTTACAGGCTGAGTTCCAATCACATACAAAACTTCCACATCCGCACGAGATAACTCCGGAGGAACTGCGCTCTTTCATTGAAAGCAAGCAAAGAGGCTTCATTTCTCCGTCTGCCATAAACAAGTACATGAACTGTGAGAAGCAGTTCTATTACCAATATTATCGCAATCTCAGAGAGGAGAAAGACGAGGAGGAAGAGATGGATGCAGCAGCATTCGGCATCTTCTTCCATCACGCTGCGGAAGATTTCTACCAGCAGTTCGTTGGAGCAACAGTCAGCAAGGACTGTCTTCAGCATTATATCGACAAGCCGGAACTGCTCGAACCGCATATCAACAGGGCGCTCGCCAAGACGCGCGAAGAGATGTTCGGAAAGGATGCCATGATTGATAGCGGCGGCATGGAGCATCTGCTTAAAAGCATCACAAGAAGCAATCTGCGTAGAATGCTCAAGAACGACATCAAGTCATGTCCGTTCTCAATCATCAATCTGGAGAGCCAATATTTCAAGAACTACACCGTGGCGACTGCCATAGGCAACATTTCCGTCAGGACTGGTGGAGCTGTTGACCGACTCGACTGCATCACGACCGATGATGGCACACCTGTTTTACGCGTTGTTGACTACAAGACAGGCCCCGACCACAGCGACATCGGAAAAGCCCCGTCCAGGTCAACCGAAAAGGAGAACACCACGAGAATCCTCTCTGTAGCAGACATCTTCAACAACAAGATTGACGGTTCAAGCCACTATCGCCAGACATGCCTCTACTCCATCGCTTTGGCTGAAGACGAGCGAAGCAATCCGCACCACATTGCAGTGGCTCCAGCACTTTATTACATAAGAAACAAGGACATTGGCACCGACAATCTCTATAATCCTATCATAAAGATCAGCGACAATCCAATCAACGACATAAACACGATAAAGGAAGGATACGAAAATGAGCTTGCCAAAGTGCTGCATAGCATCTTCAACAAGCTCACATTCAATATTCCTGCAAACCTCACAACCTGCAAGAATTGCCCTTACGCAGAACTATGCATGGAGTGATTCTTTCAAACTACAAAATACAAGCTACCATCCGGTAGGAAAAGCCTGTAGTCTGTAGTTTGTAGTCTGTAGCCTTTATCTTCCGAAGAATCCGTTACTTTCGTTCTTGTTGTACACAACCCTTGTAGCGTGGGAAGCGCTCACATCCGTAGGCATCCAAACACTCATTGCACCCTTGGCGCCGCGATGATCCCAAGCGTAATATGGAATCAGCGTGAGTTTCTTGTCTGCCGCCTGGAGTTTGCCGTCATTGCCATAGCCAAGCACCTGAGCCTCGGTTGTTATGGCAGTAACGGTATGCTTTGAACCATCTTCAAGGTCGAGAATATAATTTGGCTGCATTGTATATGTAGCCTTTGGATTCATAAGATAGTTGTGGATATCAGCCTCATTGTCAGGCCATTCCGCACAATATACCAGCGGACCGCATTCCACAGCCATCTGACCGCGGTCTTCCTTCACCTTCATGTTAGCCCTTACCAATCGTGGCTTCATGTCAAGATGCACGCGAACCACATCGCCTGTCTTCCATTTGCGAGAAATCACTGCGTAACCGTTCGTAAGCGTCTTGGCATCAATTTCCTCACCGTTTACGCTAACCTTATAGCCGAGCGACTGATTGTCTGCGTATGAATAAAGGTCGCTTGGCACAACCTGATTTCTCACCCAACCCGGAATGCGGATGTTCAACGCAAATTCGCCGCTGCCCTTGGCTATCTTCACTGCTATATCGCCATCGTAAGGATACTGCGTTTCCTGCTGGAGCACGATGCTCTTGCCGTTCACCTTGATGTTGCCAGTATTGCCGAGGAAGAGGTTCACGAACACATTGTCATCTTTCACTGCATAAACATAACCAGGAATTGACGGAATGAAGCGGCAGATGTTCGAAGGACAGCACGCACATCCGAACCACGCCTGACGGACATAGTTCATTCCAGTGCTTGTAGCCAGCGGATTAGGATAGAAGAAGGCATTGCCCTGAAGCGAAACGCCTGAGATCAAGCCGTTGTAGAGGGTGCGCTCCACACAGTCGTAATACTTTGCATCGCCATGAAGGAGGAAAAGACGATGATTGAGATAAACATGAGCTATCTGTGCGCAAGTCTCGCAGTAGGCAGAGGCGTTTGGCAGTTCGTAGTTGTCGCCGTAAGCCTCGCCATTGTGGCGTGCGCCAACACCACCTGTGATGTAATATTTCTTTGATGTGATATTCTCCCAGATGCTGTCGATGGCGTTGATGTAAGCCTTGTCGCCTGTAAGAGCCGCAACATCAGCCATGCCAGAATACATGTAGCCGGCACGAACGGCATGACCTACGGCCTCCTTCTGGTCAACAACCGGAATATGCGCCTGCGAATAGAGGTCCTTGCGCGAAGTCTTGCCTCTCATGTCAAGGAAGTACTTTGCCTGTTCCAGATATTTCTTGTCGCCTGTTACGAGATACAGCTTGCACAAGCCCATCTCCGCAATCTGATGACCAGGAACTCTTGCCACCTGACCTTCGCCATTGCCTATCTCACGGCATACGCAATCAGCATACTTGATGGCAATGTCAAGGAAGTTTCTCTTGCCCGTAGCCTGGTAATGGGCAACAGCCGATTCAAGCATGTGTCCGAGGTTATAGAACTCGTGCGAGAGTATTTCCACCTTCTCCCAACGCTTTGTTCCTGCCCACTCATGAGGCTTTGACGGCGCTTTCGTCAGTGGAGTGTAGAGATATCCGTCCGGCTCCTGTGCACTGCCTATTACGGCAATCACGCTATCGACATATTCGCTGAGAAGCTTGCCCTTGAACTTAGCCTTAGGGAAAGTCTGGAGCAGATAGCTCGCGCCTTCTATCGTCTTGTAAGGGTCGGTATCGTCGAAAGTGAAAGTCCAGCTAGCATCAGGAAATTCCTTTGAAGGATCCTTCAGATGCTCTGCCGCGTGAGTGAAGTTTGTGTAGCGACCAGTCTCCTCGCATTTTGTAAACGCGAGCGGTATGGTAGTCTCGCGAGACGCAACGAGGCGTGGAGTCCAGAAACTATCGTTGACCTTCACCTGCGTAAAAGCGACGGGAGTTATCGGATAACCGGCATTCGACTGTGCAGAAACACAGCTTGCCGACGCAATAAAGGCAGCAGCCACAGCCATTCTCAAGATTTTGTTCATGATAGGTTTTATTTTAGGTTTACATATTTGCGTGCAAAGTTAATCATTTTTTGGAATAAGTGTCATATAAATAGAAATAAATGATATGCAATCAGGCATTAGTGATATATTTGGGGTAACGGTAACAGTTTCTGAGTGGATTTGCATTATCGTTACTCTAATTTGGAAATACTCACAATGAGAATAATAGGGTATTATATATTATTTGACCTGAATGTTTGTGCCTAAATTTCTGGGTTAAAGTTTGGGGATTTGCGTTCTGCCGCTGTATAATAGAGTAACAATCATCAAAACTGTAAATATTATGAGCGACATCTTAGACGAAAACATCAAAGGCTATTGCCATCTTTGTGGCGAAGCTATCCATGTGGACATGGAGGAAGTGGAGTTCTGCCCTTATTGCGGCAAGCGCATCAAGCCGGAAGTAACTACTGGCAATGTTATCCTTGACGAGATCATAAAGGCAAGGCAAGGACATCTCTATTACGGTAGTTGGGCAGTAGATAGCCCTGAATTCCACTTGTGGTTTGGCGGCTACAAGCTGAAGTGATAGGGAGACGCGAAAACATCGACAACAACAAATTAACCCCGAGAGCTATGCAAAACTCTCGGGGTTCACTTTTATTATACTATGCTCATTATAATGATTTTGCTTCTTCGACGAGTTCTTCGACTGCAGCTCTTGTAAGATGTCCCCAAGGCCAGATCTTGCGGAAGCCAGCGAGGTATTCGTCTTCAATGTTCTTTCTCAGTTCGCGTTCTTGTTGCTTCAGCGGAACATAGATTTGCTGAAACTCCTTGGTTGCATGACGACCGGCATACTCTTGTTTCAACGCGTGACACTTCTTATGCAAGTCTTCCAGTTCATCCTTCATCAAGTCCTCGTATTCCATTTTACTGTTTGTCAATGCGATAATCTCATCCTTCTTAAGCTGGAGTCGGGTGTCGTGAAGTTCCTTCTTCAGTTCTGCATTCTCCTTTGCCATCTGTTCCTGTCTTTTTGCAAGCAGACGAACCTGAAGTTGCAGTGTATTGGTTCGTAGGGACTGCTCATAATGCTTGTCGCCATCATCCTCAGCCTTCAGGATGTCGTAAACCTGCTTTACGGAATATGCCCAGGAACTTGCACGCACTTTCATGTAACGATTGTGAGCATTGCCCAGCATCTTCAGATATTGTGTCAGATGCCCAGTGCGTATTATCGAGCGTTTGCCGTCTTCGTTTACGACAGACAGAACGCAGCTGCCACTCAATGGACTTCCCACGGCATCAAACAGGAAGGCGATGTTTCCATCATTATCACAGGTTACGGACTGCTGGAAGTGTTCCCACATCTCTAGATAGCCACCCAATGTGGTATTGTGGTCGTCTATGCATCCCAGTCCGATGCTCACCGGTACACGTGATAGGAAAAGTCTGCTGTCGGAGTATATCCTCTCTCTGTTTGCGAAGAAAAAGAAGGCGTACTTCAGGAAATAGTCCATGTCCTCACGAGACTGTTTGCGATTGGAATCCTTGCCGTCAACATAACCTTTGTCGCTGACATAAGGAGTTGTGTACAATGTTCTGCCGTCACGAAGCTTGAATCTCGTTGGCATTACTTGGGATGATGAATGAGAAAAGTTCATAATGATATTTTAGTTGTTATTTAATGAGGTAACAAGTAATCGTAAATCATTCCTCAGTATTGAAATGTAAGTAAAGGGGCTGGGGGGGCTTATGCCGACAGCCTATACTTGCAGAGGATGGTGCGAGCAGTTTCGTCTGCAAACACTGCCTTAAGGCCCTTCTCTATCACTTGACGAACCCTTTCGTCGCTGAGGTTATAGACTTTGCCAAGTTCCTTGTTCGACAGAGCCTTGCCCTGAAGACCGAATCTGCCGAAGATAATCTCTGCGTTTCGGCTGCCAAGAATAGCACAGAGCACTCGCTTCAAGTCGTAACGCAAGTCCTCTCTAACCAACTCGTCGTCAGCCGATTCGCCCGAAGAATAGATGTCAAGGATGCAAACCTTGTCGTCTTCGTCGTCTGCATATCTGCCCTGCAAAGAAGAGATGGACAGCTCCTTCGTAGAGAGTTGATTTCTTCGGTTGCAGATTTCGTTGTGGATAAGACGATAGCAGAAGGTAGAGAACTTCGCCCCCATGCTTGGGTCGAATGATGTAGTGGCTTTCACGAATCCTACGAAGCCAGCTTCGAAGAGGTCATCTGTGCTGATGTGATACTCGTATCGGCTTTTCGCCTTGATGTCGTTGATCACTTTGTGGATCAAGCTATCAAGCTCTGTTTCAGACATGTAGTAAGAGAACCTCTTTGAAGAATTGAAGAAAGAACTGATGTTTTGAGTCATGGGTATCTGTGTTTTTAAGTTACGAGATGGGGTTAACGATTAGAGACAAGGTGATGGTTAAGCGAGAGCAATGATAAGCTCGCTTAATGATTGCCGAGCGTGAATCAGCTCGGCGAAGCCAGGGGTAGCTGCGCGAAAAGTATGGATACAATTCGCCCTGTCTATGCCAGAAACATAGAGCAAGAAAGCAGCAGCGCTAAGGATTACTTGATCCTAAGGCTAGAGTTCGTACTTAGTGCGGTAGATGCACCTGCAGCTTCACTGATGCGCGAAGATGCCTGATGTGAAAGTGAATTCTTCATTGTTTCGTTTGTTTTTGAAATTAATAATAATGATAATTCCCACATCTGCTCTTTATGGAAGAGCGAACCACCGTTGCTCGACAGCTCGGTTGGTAGTCTATAAGAAGACGTTCTTGATGTAGTATTTGTATGATTTCTGTAACTTTTCAAGTATGATATAGATTGCTATCGTTCGAAAAAGTAACACAAAGTTATGACTTTTTTTTGAAATAAGCAAGTTTTTCGGAATCTTTCTTGTGGAGCATTGACAATTATCAAAAACATCATTTTGTCATCGACTTCTGGTCATTCGCTTTAGGAGTATATGGTGGAATTGCCTTACAGTCACCTAAAAAACACACGGCAATGAAAGATATTTCACACATTATATATATAAAATGAAAAAAAACATTAACTTTGCAGCAGACTTTGAATATTATTGTAAATCGTAAATCCTTAAATTGTAAATGAAAGTACTTCTTATCAACGGAAGCCCACGCAAACAGGGCAATACAAACACAGCTTTGACTGAGGTTGCAGAACAGCTCAAGAAGCAGGGTGTGGAAAGTGAAATAATGTGGATCGGCAACAAGGCTGTTCGCGGTTGCATTGCTTGCGGTGCGTGCAAGGCAAACGGCGACAAGCGCTGCGTGTTCGGCGACCTTGACCTCACAAACGAGGTGATAGCAAAGATGGGCGAATGTGATGCCATAATACTCGGTTCTCCTGTTTATTGGGGTCAGCCTTCTGGTCAGCTGCTATGTCTTCAGCAGAGAATGCTCTATGCTGGCGGTGCGAACTTCCAAGGAAAGCCGGCAGCAGCCGTTTGCGTATGTCGTAGAGGTGGTGCATCAGCTGCATTCCAGGCTCTGCAGATGCCTTTCCAGATGTGCAACATGCCACTCATCGGTTCCCAGTATTGGAACATTGCCTACGGTCGTGAGGAACGACAGTCGGCAGAGGATGTTGAAGGTATGCAGACAATGCGTACTTTGGCCAACAATATGGCATGGACTCTCAAGAAAATGCATGGCATAGAGACCACGGAAGCTCCTGAGCGCGAGCCTTGGACTCCTATGCATTTCATCAGATAATATCCCAAAACGGCAAAGCAATGAAAAAGACAGTTCTCATAACAGGTGCCACAAGCGGCATCGGTGAAGCCTGCGCAAGAAAGTTTGCTGAAGGCGGTTATAATCTCATTCTCACGGCACGTCGCGCAGACAAACTCGCTGCAATCAAGGCTGAGTTGGAAGCAGAAGGTGCAAAGGTAAAGACTCTCGTTTTCGATGTTCAGGATGCAGAAGCGGCAAAGGCTGCAGTGGAATCGCTTGAACCGGAATGGAAAACGATTGATGTTCTCATAAACAACGCAGGTCTTGCTCTTGGTTTGGAGAAGGAATACGAAGGCGACATCCAGGAATGGGCAACGATGATTGACACAAACATCAAGGGACTTCTCACCATGACTCGCCTCATCGTTCCCGATATGGTGAAGCGCAATGAAGGTCATGTCATAAATGTGGGTAGCGTTGCCGGTGATGCCGCATACGCTGGAGGCAATGTCTATTGCGCAACAAAGGCTGCGGTGAAGGCAATTACCGACGGTTTGCGCATTGACGTTGCAGAATCGGCGGTTCGTGTCACAAACCTCAAGCCGGGACTCGTAGAAACACATTTCAGCAACATCCGTTTCCGTGGTGACGACGAGCGTGCCGACAATGTGTATAAAGGCATTACACCACTGACAGGAGATGACATTGCCGACGTGGCATTCTACGCTGCAAGTGCGCCAAAGCATGTGCAGATAGCAGAGGTTCTTATCCTTGCAACACACCAAGCAAGCGGAAGCGTCATACACAGAGAGTCGTAACTAAAATGCCCCCAAAAGTCAAACAAAAACTTTCGGGGGCATTATTCTAATAAAAAGGGATTAAGCTATCTACTGCAACATCACCGTGTTGATTATTCTCTGACGATCGAATTGCTTGCCGAGACGACGGGCAGAGAAGAATTGGTCATGAAGAGTCCATGTACATTCGGGACGGACCTCAATGTTCTCGGCTTTGACTCCTGATGAGAGGAGTTCGATACGGCAGACGGCAGGGAGGTCGATGTGCCATTTCAAGGTCTCCCCCACTCCATCCGTTGGGAGGTGTGAAGCTGACATTAATGGCAGACGTTTGGCAGGAACGCCTGTATCCTTCAGCACTTCCATGGCAGCGAACTTCTCATAGACTTCGTCGCCGACCTCAAAGGCATCAACATGGATGCAAGGTCCGATGACAGCGAGGATGTCAGCAGGATCGGTTGAGAATTCTTCCTTCATGCGAGTGATAGTGGCTGCAATGATGTTCTGCACAGTGCCTTTCCAACCGGAATGGATGGCCGCAACAGCTTGATGGCCTGCATCGTAAAGGAGAATAGGCACACAGTCGGCAGTCTTTACACCAATACGAAGTCCGCGCTCGTTGGTGATGAGGGCATCAACACCAGTGATGTCATCCTGTTCCTGAGGAACACGACGAACAAGTGCCGTATGCGCCTGATGTGCAGGAATGACTACTTGGAAGTCTATCGCGTCGGGAATGTTGGTGGAGAAGGATTCAACTCCTTCCCCTAAATTATAAAGGAGCACGTTTGATATTTATAATTTACGGATTTACAATCACCAAATTTGCACAAAAGGGTCAGACCCCTTTGTGCAAATTTCTCTTAAATCGCCTTCAATATTGCGAGGAGATGCTGCCAAACCATATCTACAGTAGGGATAAGGAGGCGTTCATCAGGAGAGTGAACACCGCGGAGTGTTGGTCCGAAGCTTACCATGTCGAGGTTTGGATAGCGCTCTGAGAAAAGTCCGCACTCTAGACCGGCGTGGATGCCGAGAACGAGAGGTTCCTTGCCAAAGAGTTCCTTGTATGTATGGACAGTGATGTCTGTGAGTTTGCTGTTCGGATTCATCTTCCATGCAGGATAGCCATCGCCCTGAACAACTTCTGCACCAGCAAGTTGGAAACAAGCCTTGATGGTTGCCGCCATGTTGCGAAGATTACTCATCACATTTGAACGCTGAGAAGCTACAATCTTGATAATTGTTTCAGAAGTTTCAGGGGTTTCAATGGTTTCAACGGAAGCGACATTGCTTGAAGTCTCAACAAGCCATGCGATAGCCTCATCCTGACAGTTGGTATAAACACCGTTATCAACAGCCTGAAGGGCGCGGATGACATTTGTACTTACTGCCTTTGGAAGAACCGGCTCAGCATCACAGCTCTCCATGTGGAACTGCATGTTTGGTTCCGTTACATGGAACTCCTCCTCAAATTCAGAAACCATGACATTCCAGTCAACACGAACGGTTTCCTTCTCTGCGAAAGGTACGGCGAAGACGATTACGCCATCGCGAGGAATGGCATTGTGCATACGACCAGAAGCAAAGGAAGCAAGACGGAGATCCATCTTCTCCTGCTCAGCATAGAGGAAGCGAGAGAGAAGTTTGATGGCGTTAGCGCGCTTCTTGTTGATGTCGTCGCCACTATGACCACCTGTCAATCCCTGTAGCTGTGCCTTCATGAAGAAATAGCGTTCTGGAGCTGCCTCCTTCTCGAAGCGGAAGAATGCCTCCGTGTTGATACCACCAGCGCAAGAAACGAAGATTTGTCCTTCGTCCTCACTGTCAAGGTTGATGAGCATGGAACCTGTCATGAAGTCGCCCTTCATGCCCATGGCACCAGTGAGACCAGTCTCCTCGTCGCGAGTGAAGACGCACTCGAGAGGTCCGTGCTCAAAATTGCCATCAAGAAGCGCAAGTTCCATAGCCACGCCGATGCCGTCGTCAGCACCGAGAGTAGTACCCTTAGCCTTCATCCAGTCGCCATCAATGTAAGTCTGGATAGGATCGTTGTCGAAGTCGATGTCACAGTCAGGGAGTTTCTCGCAGACCATGTCCATGTGGCTTTGAATAATGACAGTAGGCTTGTCTTCCATGCCTGCTGAAGCAGGTTTGCGGATGATGACATTGCCAGTTTCATCAACTACAGTTTCAAGACCGCGGCTTTCGCCAAATTCCTTAAGGAAAGATATCATTTTCTCCTCGTGCTTTGAAGGACGAGGGATGTTGTTTATTGCTGCGAATTGCTCAAATACACAGCTTGGTTTCAGGTTTTCCATTTGGATCTATAATTTACGAATTAATTTGCACAAAGGGGTCTGACCCTTTTGTGCTAATTTTACATTTTCACTTTTATCTTCACGCCATCGCTTTCGTTCTGCAGACGGTCGAGGGCAGTGACACAATATATGACCTGCTGTTTCTTACCTGTCTTTTCAACAACAGGAAGCTTATAGTAGCAGTTTGAAGTGATGGCAACAATCTTTGAGGCGTCGCCAAGGTTCGGTTTCTCGTTAGCCTCGAAGCGATAGACTAGATATTTCACGGCAGCATCTTTCCAATCCTTACCCTTTGGGGCAGTCCAGAAGAGCATCTGATCGCCTTTGACCTTCACCTGCTTAAGCTTTGAAACGCAATCAGGAGCTTTGCCATCGATGAAGTCCATCTTAGGCTGGAGGACAGGAGTGTTCCAATACTTGCCCTGAAGGCGAGAACCGTAGTTGCCGAGATTGTCAACTGCAACGCGCGAATACCACAGTACAGTGCCCTTCACATTTGATAGTTTCTCGTGAAGAGCATATTTCGCTGCCATCTGGTCTTGCGTTGGGTTAACGAGATCCTTGTTGCCCACAGTGCGCTCGATGTCTTCTCCGATATAGAGCGGACGATTCGTGAAATGCTCGTTCCACCAATTGATGAGCGTCTCGTAATCGGCTGACTTATGACCAATCTGCCAATAGAGCTGGGGCACGGTGTAATCAACCCAACCTTTCTCGTCCCAAAGTAGGCAATCGGCATAGAGGTCGTCGTAGTTCTGAGTACCATTGGTATTGCTACCGCGAGAATCGTTCTTCTTGTTTCGATAGATTCCGAAAGGAGAAACGCCGAACTTTACCCAAGGCTTTGTCTGCTTGATGGTCTTGGAAAGTTGCTCGATAAATACATTCACATTGCGACGACGCCAATCGCCGAGAGTCAAAGGAGTTCCTTGCGCGCGCGTTCTATAATATTCATACTGCTCAAGGTCAGGCAACTGCTGACCGGCTACTGGATATGGATAGAAATAATCGTCAATGTGAAGACCGTCAACATCGTAACGGCCAACGATATCCGCAACAACCTTGCAGATGTAGTCGCGACACTCCTTGTAAGCTGGGTTGAGAAGTGTCAGACCGTCGTACTTGAAGCAATACTCAGGGTGCAGCATTACGATATGGTTTGGCGCAAGATCCTTTGTGCCCTTGGTCAAGGCACGATATGGATTAATCCAAGCGTGCAACTCCATGTTTCGCTTGTGGCACTCAGTAATCATCCACTGAAGCGGATCCCAATAAGGTGTAGGAGCCTCGCCCTGACGACCTGTGAGGAACTTGCTCCAAGGCTCGATGTCGCTCTTGTAAAGCGCATCACACTCAGGACGTACCTGGAAAATTATGGCATTTGCACCTTGAGCCTTGAGTGTGTTCAACTGATGAGTGAGATTGCGCTGCATCTCGGCAGTTCCCATGCCCTGGAACTGACCGTTGACACACTGAATCCATGCACCACGGAACTCACGCTTCTTTGGGTTGTCGCCTTCTGAAAGTGTTCCCGAAGAAGTATGGCAAGAAACAAAAATACTACTTGCGATGACTGCAAGTAGTATTGTTATGATGTTTTTTCTCATTTTATTGTCAACAAGTTATAACTTGCATTACTTACCTGGCTTGTATTCCTTGTTAAGACCGTTGATAACTTCTGCTGTCACATCGTATGCCTTGTCAGCATAAAGGAGGTTGTCGCCTGACTTAGAGAAGATGAAAGCGAAACCCTTTTCCTTGTTGTAACGAGCTATGAAACCGTGGATAGTGTCTGCAAGAGCCTGGTTGAACTTGTCCTGCTCCTGAGCGAACTCAGCTGTAAGACGCTGCTGGAGAGCCTGAAGATCCTGACCCTGGCGCTGAAGACCTGCCTGAACGCTCTGAGCCTGCTGCTGAGTGTACTTGTTTGCCTGGATGTCCTGCTGGAACTTAGCAGCAGCAGCTTCAAGGTTCTTCTGCTTTGAAGAGAGAGTGTTTTCAATGTTCTGACCCTTCTTCTCGAGTTCTGCCTTCTTGTCGATACAGAACTTATACTGAGTCATGATAGAGTCGATTTCCACATAAGCCATTTTCTGACCGTCTGCACTACCAGCAGGAGCTGCTGCAGAGTCAACCTTTGGTGCTTCATTGTTGCAAGAAGCAAGAGTAAGAGCAGCCATCGCTGCAATCATTAAGAACTTTTTCATATAATGTAATTATTTATTTTTCATTAATCAATATAAATAAAACTATTCACTTGCAAGCTTGAGTTTCTTGTCTGCCGCCTCGCGAGCCTCCTTGTCCTGCTTCATCACACAATGAATTCCCTGCTTGCGAAGAGCCGGATTGTCGCTCACATGCTGTGAAGAGAACTTACCTTTCGGCTTGAGAAGAATCTTCACAGAAAGGAAAAGAACAGCCACTCCAATGATGGCAAGTGATAGGAGAACAGTTTTAATCATATAATATATATGCACAATTTGGGTGCAAAATTACAAAATGATTATCAATAACACAAATTATTTTCAAGAAAAAGTGATTTTTTGTTGGCGGTTTAATTAATAAAGTCTATCTTTGCAACCACATTAACATTATCACATGGAAGACTTCATACACCTACACGTTCACACTTACTACTCCATTCTTGACGGAATGTCGCAGATTAAAAAGCTCATAGACAAGGCTGTAGGCGACGGAATGCGAGGCATGGCTCTCACCGACCACGGAAACATGTTCGGTGTGAAAGAGCTGTTTGACGAATGCGAAAAGCTAAACAAGGGCAGAAAGAAAGAGGGACTTGAACCATTCAAGCCTATTTTTGGCTGCGAAATGTACGTTGCTCGCCGAGGTTTGACTCTGCAAAACCAAGACAAGAACCACCCCGAAGACCGAGGTGGTTGGCACCTTATTGTGCTTGCTAAGAACCTCAACGGCTACAAAAACCTCATAAAACTCGTATCAAACGCATGGGTTGACGGCTATTACGGTCGCCCTCGTACTGACCATGAGCAGTTGGAGAAATATCACGAAGACCTGATAGTTTGCTCTGCTTGTATCGGTGGTGAGGTTCCAAAGAAGATTCTTGCCGGCGACATTGAAGGTGCAAGGAAGGCTATTGAATGGCACAAGAACATCTGGGGCGACGACTACTACCTTGAACTTCAGCGTCATGAGGTGAAGGATCCTAACCAGCGTGCCAACCGCGAGACTTTCCCTCTGCAGCAGCAGGCTAACGAGGTTATCATCCAGCTCGCAAAGGAATATGGCGTGAAACTCATCTGCACAAACGATGTTCACTTCGTTAACGAAGACAATGCTGAGGCTCACGACCACCTTCTCTGCCTCTCTACGTCAAAAAGTCTCGACGATCCTACGAGAATGCTTTACTCAAAGCAGGAGTGGTTTAAGACGAAAGAGGAAATGAACGAGATTTTCGCTGATGTTCCAGAGGCTCTTGCCAACACATGCGAGATTCTGGACAAGTGCGAATTCTATAATCTTGACTCTGACCCAATCATGCCTTTCTTCCCTATTCCTGAGAGTTTCGGAACGGAAGAGGAATGGCGAAAGAAATTCACGGAAGAAGATCTCTACAAGGAATTCACGACCGACGAGAATGGAGAGAATCCGATGCCGGAAGAAGAAGGCCTAAAGAAGATAAAGAAACTTGGTGGATACGACAAGCTTTACCGCATAAAGTTCGAAGCCGATTTCCTCGCAAAGCTAGCATACGAAGGTGCTCAGCGCATATATGGCTCAGGAACAGCTGATGATCTCACTGCAGACAAGCTCATTAAGGGCAGCTATGGAATTCCGGAAGAAGTGGAAGACCGCATCCGCTTCGAACTTCACATCATGAAGACAATGGGTTTCCCTGGCTACTTCCTCATCGTGTCCGACTTCATTAACAGCGCTCGCAAGGAGCTTGACGTATGGGTAGGTCCTGGTCGTGGTTCCGCAGCAGGTTCTGTTGTGGCTTACTGCTTGGGTATCACCAAGATAGACCCACTGAAGTACGATTTGCTTTTTGAGCGTTTCCTTAACCCAGACCGTATCTCACTTCCCGATATCGATACCGACTTCGACGACGACGGACGCGGAAAAGTGCTGCAATGGGTAATGGACAAGTACGGTCATGAGAACTGTGCTCACATCATCACATACGGTTCGATGGCTGCAAAGAACTCTATAAAGGATGTTGCGCGCGTGGAAGGTTTCCCTCTCGACAAGACGAATGCTCTTTGCAAGGCGATGCCAGACCGACTACCGGAAGGAAAGCCAAAACTCGACAATTACATAAAATATACGCCTGAGTTACAGCAGGCTGCCGCTTCTTCTGACCCTCGCGAGGCTAACACCATAAAATATGCGAGAATGCTTGAAGGAACTGTTCGCGGAACTGGTATCCATGCCTGCGGTTTCATTATCTGTCGCGACCCTATCAGCGACCATGTTCCTGTATCAACAGCTGACGACCCTGACTTCCCTGACATTAAGACTGCGGTAACTCAGTATGACGGACATGTCATTGAATCCACGGGTCTTATCAAGATGGACTTCCTCGGACTGAAAACACTCTCAGAGCAGAAGGAATGTTGCAAGAACATAAAGATTACTCGCGGCATTGACGTTGACCTCGACCATATTCCTATCGATGACCCGAAAACATACGAGCTCTATCAGAAAGGTCAGACCATAGGTACTTTCCAGTTTGAATCGGCTGGTATGCAGAAATACCTTCGTGAACTACATCCTACAGTCTTTGAGGACCTTATCGCGATGAATGCCCTCTATCGCCCAGGACCTATGGATTACATTCCTTCGTTCATTGCAAGAAAGAACGGTCGCGAGCCTATCACTTACGACATTGATTGCATGGAGAAGTATCTCAAGGACACTTACGGAATCACGGTTTACCAGGAGCAGGTGATGCTCTTGTCACGTCAGCTTGCAGACTTTACCCGAGGCGAATCGGACGCTCTTCGTAAAGCCATGGGTAAGAAGAAGAAGGACATCGTCGACGCGATGAAGCCAAAGTTCATTGAAGGTGGAAAGAAGAACGGTCACGATCCGAAAGTTCTCGAAAAGATTTGGGCTGACTGGGAGAAGTTCGCATCATACGCCTTCAACAAATCGCACGCTGCTTGCTATTCTTGGGTAGCTTACCAAACAGCTTATCTCAAGGCAAATTACCCAGAAGAGTTCATGGCAGCCCTGCTTACCCGACGCCGTTCGGACATCAAGGAAGTGACAAAGCTTCTCGATGAATGCAAGGCCCTCGGTATTGTGGTGAAAGGCCCGTCTGTAAATGACTCTCGCCAGACTTTCAACGTGGCAAAAGACGGTAGCATTCGCTTCGGATTTGCTGCTATCAGTGGTATTGGCGATGGCGCTGCTGACGAGATTGTTCGTGAGCGCGAGGCCAATGGACCTTACAAGGACATCTTTGATTTTGTAAAGCGCATAAACTTCTCTTCTGTAAACAGCAAATGTATTGAGAATCTCGCCTACAGTGGAGGGTTTGACTGCTTCGGACTTCCACGCGAACAGTACTTTGCCCCAAATGCAAAGGGCGAACCATTCTTCAAGGAACTTGTTGGTTTCGGTCAAAGATATCAGCAGACACAACAGGAGTCAAAGACTGACTTGTTCGGATTATTCGGAGATGATGGCGGTGTGGAAATAGCCCTACCGAAGTTGCCTCCATTTGCAGAAATGAGCAACATCCAGAAGCTTAATATTGAGCGTGGACTTATCGGACTCTATCTCTCTGCTCATCCGCTTGATGAATTCAAGGCTGTTCTCACAGGCTTCTGCAACACAAGGACTGACGAACTTGAGAAGATTGATGAGCTTGCAAAACGCGAAGAAATTCGTCTCGGTGGTATCATTACGAAAACCAAGACCGGCTACACGAAGAAGGGCAATATCCCTTATGGCGTGATAACAATAGAGGATTACGAGGGTACCGGCGAAATATTCCTTATGGACAAGCTCTGGACCGACCATGTGGGAATTCTTACCGAAGGTTCTACCGTCTATCTTAAAGGAAAGATGGAACCTCGCAACCGTTACAACACAGAAGATCTAGTGTTCCGTCCATCCGAAATCCGACAGCTTGGCAAAGTTCAGGAAGAGCATCTCGCTGGCATAAAGATTTCGTTCATGGCGGAAGATGTTGACAAGATGGATGTCTCAGACCTCCTCGAACTGATAAAAGTAAACCAAGGCAACGCGCTTGTTACTCTTGAAGTCAAGACTTCCGGCACAAACCGTCCACTCAATCTGCAAAGTTCAAAGACTACTGTCGGCGTAACCCAGAAACTCATCGACAAGATAAACGCAATGAAGTCATTCGATTGCGAGGCAATTTGGAACTAAAAGAATTACCCCCGAAAGTTTTCATCCAACTTTCGGGGGTAACTTGTTATAATATCTTTTGGTTGTTATTTTCGTAACATTTCCTATTTATCCACGAACATAATCCACAAACGAATAGCGATAAGCGTGCTTTTCGTCCGTTTCATGATCCTCACGCTCTACCTCTTTCCATACATTCTTATCCACCTCTGGAAAGAAAGCATCTGCCTGTGAAGGTTCATCGTCAATCTCCGTCAAACAAAGACGGTCTGCCTTGTCTATCAGCGACTTATACAATTGCTCGCCACCAATAATAAAGACATTGTCGTCCTTGCAAGCCTCAAGCGCAGCATCAATGGAAGCAAACACCTCTGCGCCTTCTGCCTTGTACTCTAGGTTACGGGAAATAACTACATTACGGCGATTTGGAAGCGCACCTTTAGGCAGAGACTCAAAAGTCTTTCTGCCCATTACGATTGTGTTTCCTGTTGTCAATGCCTTGAAACGCTTCAGGTCGTTTGGCAACCAATATATGAGTTTATTCTGGAAGCCGATGGCATAATTCTTTGCCACGGCAACTATCATTGAAATCATACTGAAACCTCCGCTTTTATATGTGGATGTGGGTTATAATCAACGAGTTCAAAATCCTCGTATTTGAACGAGAAGATATCCTTTACATCAGGATTGATAATCATCTTTGGAAGTGGGCGTGGCTCGCGTGTAAGCTGAAGTTCAGCCTGCTCCAAATGATTGAGATACAAGTGCGTATCACCTGTTGTATGGATAAAATCGCCACATTCCAATCCTGCGCACTGAGCCATCATCTGAAGCAGCAATGCGTAAGAAGCAATGTTGAAAGGAACACCGAGGAAAGTGTCAGCCGAACGCTGATAAAGCTGGAGGGAGAGTTTGCCGTCTGCAACATAGAATTGGAAGAGACAATGGCATGGAGGAAGTTTCATCTGCTCAATGTCTGCAACATTCCAAGCACTTACAACCATTCGGCGTGAGTCAGGATGATTCTTGATGAGGTCCATCACATTGCTTATCTGGTCAATCGTGCCACCATCATGATCAGGCCATGAACGCCACTGATGACCGTAAACAGGACCAAGATCGCCGTTCTCGTCTGCCCATTCGTTCCAAATTCTGACGCCATTGTCCTGCAGATACTTCACATTAGTATCGCCAGCCAAGAACCAAAGAAGCTCGTGGATTATGGATTTCAGGTGAAGCTTCTTTGTTGTAAGCAACGGGAAACCGTCTGCCATATTGAATCGCATCTGATGACCGAAAACAGACTTCGTGCCAGTTCCGGTGCGGTCTGTCTTAACCACGCCTTCCGTCATTATGCGATTTAGAAGATTGAGATATTGTTGCATAGTTTTAGTTAGGTTCTATAATTTGATTTCATAGGTATCATATACCATTCCTCGACCGCCGAAACCTTCTTTTTGCGAGATAAGACTTTCACTCAGTCCATTTTCGTTATCCGCGCACGATGTTCCGAAGTCAAAATATTGGTAATCAAAGGAATCGCCATTCAGCAGATAATCCTTTATGGCTTCCATTGCGCCAAGCGATTTGCCTTCTGTCGTTACTGAACTATATTGGCCTCGAATCACTTGCTGTGTAACATAAACCACAAGTCCGCCGAGCAATTTTCCGTCTTGTCTTGCTTCATAGAGTTTGATGTTCTCTGGAAAACGATCTTTAAGCAACACGATTTCAGCAAGCGAGTGGACAGGTTTTGCGTTATGACGTTCAGCAAGATAATTCGTGAGCAGTTGCCAAAACTCAGCAAAGTCGTTTTGTTCCTTCACTTCTATACCGTTAGCAACAGCTCTCTTCAGCGCTCTTCTGCGGTCCTTTCTCCATCGCGGTTTGTTGCTTTGAACAAGTAGGGTTGCAAGATCACGCTTCAGGAGTTTCGCTTCATTGAAAACCACATTCATCGCATACAAATCCTCCTCTGAAGGCATCGTATGATAGCACCAAGGAACTCGTTTGTAGTACAGCGTAACAAAAGCGTTATCGGCAAGATACTGCTTCAAGCTTCGGAACACTTCAATAACAGCAATTGCTGTGCAATCTGCATTCATAACAAGACCTCCGTATGAAAGTCCGAAATGTGAGCAAAGCGTATCTTCTTTCTCGTGGGCAGGAAGCAAGGCGAGCAGTTTGCCATCGTTGTAAAACATCAGGGAGTGGTCAGGGAAGCGGTCAGCGTGGTAGTCCATATACCCACGCAGAAACTGGAAGGTTCCGTTCTTTGACTCGCGAACAAAACCGTCCCATTCTTCCTTGTTTTCCTCTTCGTAACGCTTTACAGCAATCATTTTTTCAACTTTTTATTACGCAAAGATACTATTCCTCCTCAAAAAGAATCCATAATAATGGATTATAGTTGCAAAAATATGCTAAAAATTAAATTATTTCACCTTTGCTTTGGCAATTAAAGAATATTATTTATATTTGCAGTTCAAACAAACGCCTCGAAATGAACATTGAAATCAAACATGCGAGAGTGAATAACCTGAAGAACATCTCGCTCAACATACCTCACAACAAGCTAATCGTCGTTACCGGAGTCAGCGGCTCGGGCAAGTCATCGCTTGCTTTCGACACGCTCTATGCAGAAGGTCAGCGTCGCTATGTGGAAAGCCTGTCTGCCTACATCCGACAGTTTCTTGGTAGAATGCACAAACCGGAATGCGACTACATAAAGAATCTGCCACCAGCTATTGCCATTGAGCAGAAGGTCATCTCTCGCAATCCGCGTTCTACCGTTGGCACTACAACCGAGATTTACGAATACCTCAAACTGCTCTTTGCTCGCATAGGTCGCACTTACTCTCCAATATCTGGACAGGAAGTCAAGAAGCACAATGCAGAGGATGTTCTGGCAAAGGCGAAGGAATTCTCTGAAGGAACACGTCTTCTCATCGCATCACCTTTGAAAATAGGCGAAGGACGTACTCTTGAGAAACAACTTGAGATTGAGATTCTGCAAGGTTATCAGCGCATCATAGTAAGCGGCAAAATCGTTCGCATCGAGGATTATCTTGAAGAGAACAAGGACAACAAGGAAGTTCTATCACAGACAGAAGGAAAGTGGGAAGGATATTTGCTTATCGACCGCGTTTCGCTCAATGGTCCTGACTCCGAATCACGCTTCCTTTTGTCAGTAGAAACAGCGTTTTACGAAGGTCATGGCGAGTGCTTGCTCATTGTCACTCCATCCATGATGACATACAATTTCTCAACCCGTTTCGAGGCTGATGGAATAAAGTTCGAGGAACCTTCTGAAAATCTCTTCTCATTCAATTCTCCTGCTGGTGCTTGCGAGTGCTGCGAAGGCTTTGGAAGGATTATTGGCATTGATGAAAAACTTGTCATTCCTGACAGTTCAAAGTCTGTTTACGATGGTTGTGTACAATGCTGGCATGGCGACAAGATGGGCGAATGGCTCAAATACTTCATTCGTCAGGCTGCCCATGATAAGTTCCCGATATTCACACCTTATTACGAACTCTCACAGAAGCATAAGGACTGGCTATGGCATGGACTGCCTTCCGACCCCGGTTGGGAAAGTCCGGAAGACAAGGTCTGCATCGACAATTTCTTTGAGATGATAAAGCGAAACCAGTACAAGATCCAGTATCGTGTCATGCTTTCGCGCTATCGTGGAAAGACTGTCTGTCCGAAGTGTCGCGGCAACCGCTTAAAGCCAGAGGCTGGTTATGTAAAGGTTGCTGGCCGTTCTATCACTGACATCGTGGAAATGCCTGTAAACGAACTTCTTAAATGGTTTAAGAACATAGAACTCACAGAGCAGGAACACGATATTGCAGAGCGCTTGCTCACAGAAATAACATCACGTTTGAAATTCCTTTGCGAAGTTGGCCTTAGCTATCTTACACTCAATCGCGCATCAAACACACTCTCAGGCGGTGAGTCGCAGCGCATAAACCTCACAACACAGCTTGGTAGCGCCCTTGTTGGCTCACTTTACATCCTCGACGAACCTTCCATCGGTCTGCATTCGCGCGACACGGAACAGCTCATCGGCGTACTCAAGAACCTTCGTGACCTTGGCAACACTGTCATCGTTGTTGAGCACGACGAGGAGATCATGCGTGCTGCCGACTATATCATAGACATCGGTCCCGACGCAGGTAATCTTGGTGGCGAAGTCGTTTGGCAAGGCTCACTCAAAGAGCCACTGTGCCTTGAGCACCAGCTCAAGGAGAATCAACAGAACTCCTACACTCTCAAATATCTCTCTGGAGCACTATCCATCCCTGTGCCAAAGTCTCGTCGTGCATGGAACCAGAGCATCACTCTCAAAGGCGCTCGCATGAACAACCTCAAGGGATGCGATGCCGTTTTCCCTCTCAACGCCTTCACGGCAGTCACTGGTGTCAGTGGTTCAGGAAAATCGTCTCTTGTAAAAGGCATACTCTACCCTGCCCTACGCCGCAAACTTGACCTCGTTTCCGATCTTCCAGGCGAATTCCAATCACTTGAAGGCGATCTCAAGTCCATAACTTCCGTTGAGATGGTTGACCAGAACCCTATCGGAAAATCCGCACGATCAAATGCCGCCACATATATAAAGGCATACGATTCAATCCGCAATCTCTATGCCGACCAGCAGCTCTCCAAGCAGATGGGCTTTACGCCTGCCTATTTCTCGTTCAACACTGATGGCGGACGCTGCGAAGAGTGTAAGGGTGCAGGCACTACCGTCGTTGAGATGCAGTTCATGGCTGACCTCCAACTTACTTGCGAAGCTTGTCAGGGCAAGCGTTTCAAGCGTGACATCCTTGAAGTTCAGTTTGAAGGAAAGAACATCAACGACATCCTTGACATGACTATCTCGGAGGCTATCTCTTTCTTTGCTAATAACGGTCAAAAGAACATTGCCGACCAGCTCATGCCTCTTGAGGAAGTCGGACTTGGTTACATAAAGATGGGACAACCATCAAGCACACTCTCTGGCGGTGAGAATCAGCGCGTTAAGCTTGCCTCATATCTTGGAAAGGAGAAATCTACTCCTACCCTCTTCATCTTCGACGAACCAACCACAGGTCTTCATCTTCACGACATCAACAAACTCCTCGACGCATTCAACCGTCTCATAGCTCGCGGCCACACCATCGTTGTCGTAGAGCATAACCTTGAAGTAATCAAGTCAGCAGACTACATCATAGATCTCGGACCAGAAGGCGGCAACCATGGCGGCAACATCGTCTTCCAGGGAAAACCAGAAGATCTCGTGAAATGCAAGGAATCAATCACAGCAAAATTCCTCAAGGAAAAGCTGTAACATCAGTTCATAAATCAAAACCGCAGATTCAAAAAATATAAGGAAACAATATACGATTTGGCACAATGCCAGATGATGATAAAACAAAAACAATAAAAAACCGCACGAAAGAGAAGATGACTTTGCCATTGATGCTTTGCTCTTGTGATTTTCCTTGTGAGTTTTTGACTCACAGATAAAATCCCAAGTTCAAACCATCACCCGAAGGGCTTTCTTCTCTTTC
>JAKSLI010000030.1 GCA_024401305.1 Bacteroidaceae bacterium
GCAGAGAGTTCGCGGTTGCATGGCTTGCACCAAGTAGCGAAAAAGTCGATGATGAACGGCTTGCCATCGTTGGAAAGTTCTGCTGTGTTAATTGTTTTTCCATCGATAGTCTTCAAGTTCACTGATGGAAGTTGAGCGAAGGCAGCAGTGACGCTGAGCATCATGACTGCGAGTATAGCAAAAATCTTTTTCATATTCTCTTGGATTTTTTAGTTGTTGGGTAATAATTTGTTTAATGTTTTAATGCTTAGAGTATATACACATTTCGCGTGCAAATGTACAAAAAATAATGATGTTACCGAAATTTTAACCTTTTTTATTACTTCAACTTTGACGAAAGGGACTGCTTTGGAGTGTTTTGCTCGTGCTTTCACTCTTTTATACTGCACTACTGACTGATTTTCATGGGGTTAAATGGAGAGAAAAATAAAACAGGAAGAAAGCCGAATAGGCCTTCTTCCTGTTATTGTTTGCAGCAACTGTTGCGTAGAAAAGTAGCTGCAGGATAATGTTCAGAGTTATTACTTCTCTTCTACTGCATCGTTGATGCCTGCTTCCTGGATCTTCTTGCCAAGGAGGAGGTAAGATACTGGAGCTGCGATGAAGATAGAAGAGCATGTACCGAATACAACACCGAGAATCATTGCGAATGAGAAGCTGCGGATGCTATCACCACCGAGGATGAAGATACAGAGCAATACGAGCAATGTAGATACAGAAGTGTTGATTGTACGAGCGAGAGTCTCGTTGAGTGAGTTGTTGAAGTTCTGCTGGAGATCACGCTTTGCATGGAGCTTGAGGTTCTCACGGATACGGTCGAATACAACCACCTTGTCGTTGATAGAGTAACCAACTACTGTAAGGATTGCACCGATGAATACCTGGTCGATCTCGAGTGAGAATGGCACAAGACCCCAAAGTGCTGAGTACATGCCGATTACGAAGAGTGTATCGAGTGCGAGGGCTACGATGGCACCGAGAGAGAAGCGCCAGCTGTTGAAGCGAACCATGATGTAAACGAAGATGAAGAGCAACGCAACGAGCACTGAGATGAACGCCTTGTAAGTGATGTCCTTAGCGATAGATGGACCAACCTTTGTAGAACTGATGATAGAACCGCCTTCGCGAACGTCTGGGTTCTTGAAGTCGTCAATGTTCTGCTGTGTTACGAAGCCACCCTTCTTGAGGGCATCGTAGAGCTTCTGCTCACATTCGTCGTCGATAGTTGGGCTGTTAGACTCAATCATGTAGTTTGTAGATACACGGATAGTCTTGCCGTCAGTACCGATAGCGAGAGCTGATGTAGAAGCCTCTGGATAAGCTGCAGTGAGGAGAGGACGAACCTGCTCTGGCTCTACAGCCTTGTCGAATGCTACGATGTAGTTGCGACCACCAGTGAAGTCGATGCTTGTAGAAAGACCCTTGGTAGCAAGGCAAGCAGCGAATGCGAGTGCAACAATACCTGCGAATGTGAATGACTTCTTGTAGATACCCATGAAGCGGAACTTAGTGTTCTGCATGAAGTTCTTAGAGATGCCAGTGATGAATGTGAGGTTGAGCCACTTATCCTTAGCAAGCTGCTTCTCGTAAATCATACGAGTGAGGAACACTGCTGTGAAGAATGAGCAGACGATACCAATCATGTATGTCCAAGCGAAACCCTTAACAGGACCTGTACCAATGAAGAAGAGGATGAGACCTGTACCGAAAGATGTTACGTTTGAGTCGAGGATTGCTGAGAATGCGTTACTGTAACCGAGCTGAACTGCTTCCTTCACGTTCTTGCCGCCACGGAGTTCTTCCTTGATACGCTCGTAGATAAGCACGTTAGCATCCACCGCCATACCGAGTGTAAGTACGATACCGGCAATACCTGGCATAGTAAGAGCAGCCTGGAATGAACAGAGAATACCGAGAGTGAAGAAGAGGTTCACGAGAAGTGCGCTGTTAGCAAGCATACCTGGCTTGAAGCCGTACATTGCAACCATGTAGAACATGAGGAGAACGAAGGCAACAATGAATGATACGATACCCTGCTGGATAGACTGTGCACCGAGTGTTGGACCTACAACTTCTTCCTGAACGATACGAGCAGGAGCTGGCATACGACCTGACTTCAATGTATTAGCGAGGTCCTTAGTATCCTGGATAGTGAAGTTACCTGAGATTTCAGACTGACCGCCAGGGATTTCGCCGTTAACGCGAGGTGCAGAATAAACAGCGTCATCGAGTACGATAGCGATAGCCTTACCGATGTTAGCCTTTGTAAGAGCAGCCCAACGACGAGCACCGTCAGAGTTCATTGTCATTGAAACTGTTGGCTTGCTTGTAGTCTGGTCGAACTTGTCCTCAGCGTTTGTCACAACATCACCCTCAAGTGGAGCACGGCCGTTAGACTGTGTGATGCGGAGAGCGTGGAGCTCGTAGATGTTAGAGCTTGTTGTGATGTCTGTTGGCTTTGCACTCCAAAGGAGCTTCATGTCAGCAGGGAGAATCTGCTTTGCGAGGTCAGACTGGAGAACCTTATTAATAATAGCTGTATCGCGTGCGCTCGCGAGACCTACAGTTGAAAGTCCGCCTGGCATCATGCTGAGAGCAACCATTGGGTTCTTCTTCTTTGCAGCCTCTAATTCAGCAGACTGCTCGCCAGCCTTGTCTGCATTGCCTGTGTTGAGCTTGGCAGCAACATTCTTTGAAGAATCAGCCTTCTCGACAGCCTGAGCAACAGCAGCAGTGTCAGTAGCTACAGTGTCTTCCTCAACAGCAGTTTCGCCGTTAGCCCAACGAGTAGAGAGCTGGTTGAGGTAAGGGATAGCCTCGTCTGAATTGTAAGTCTCCCAGAACTCAAGGTTTGCAGAACCCTGGAGAAGCTTACGAACACGCTCTGGCTCCTTAACACCTGGCATTTCAACCATGATGCGACCGTCCTGGCCTTCGAGCTTCTGGATGTTAGGCTGAACAACGCCGAACTTATCGATACGCTGACGAACCACATTGTAAGAGTTGTCGATAGCTTCCTGAACAGATTCGCGGAGAGCTGCAATTACCTGGTCGTCAGTGCTCTGAGTAGAAACCTTACCCTTGAGCTGCTGAGTAGCGAAGATCTCTGCGAGCTTGCGGCCAGCAGCGTTCTTCTTCCAAGCATTGTAGAAGAGAGTAACGAAATCGTCCTGACTTGTTTCTTCTTCCTTCTTTGCTTCCTGCATTGACTTAACGAAAGCGTCGTCCTTCTTGTGGTCAGCGAGTGTTTCCACAACATCAGGAACAGAAATCTCAAGGATAACATTCATACCGCCCTTGAGGTCAAGACCAAGACCGATCTGTGTTTCGAGACAGTCATGGTAAGAATAGACTCCGAGATAACTTACAGAGTCCTTGTAGTTCTGCTGTGCGATTGGATCCTTAATCTTCTCAGCTTCGCTGTCATAATAGCTTGTGGCAGCAGAGAATGAAAGATAAAAGATACAAACAAGTGTGAGCAACACAGCTACTACTGTTACTAGTCCTTTGTTTTGCATTTTTTATTTAATTTTAGTTATTATTTACGAACATAAAGCGTGCAAAAATACAAATAATTGTAAAAATACGAAAAAAATCAAGGATATTTTGCATCCTTGATTAATGTAACTCTATAATATTTGCTGTTTTGTACACTCTTTCATGGGTAAAAAGCTTACTTTTCCACTCTTGTTAAGTATGTGATGATTGGGTAGTGGTCGGAGAAATCAACGGTGTTATCAACATAACATTTTACCACTTCAAAGTCGTCGGAACAGAACGCATGGTCTATTCTCACATACATCGCATTGTTGGTGTATGAGAAGCCTGTGAAGAGTCCGCGCTTAGCATAGCAATCCGTAAGTTTCTGGTCGATTAGGTAGTGGCTATAGGATAGGGGAGGGTCGTTGAAATCGCCTACGACGATGGTGTTCTTTGCATTGTCGCCAATGACTTTCGCCACTGCCTCTGCTTGTGGTTGGCGCTTGACGGCAGCATCTCGGATGAAGCTGAAGATGCGCTTTGAACCCTGCATGCTTTCCTCGTCTTCAAAAGCATTCTTCATATACGCCTTGAAGTCTTGCCTGTCTTTGCTCTTTATGTTGATTGACTCAAAATGGTTGTTGATGACCCGAAGTGTCTTTCCCTGATACTCCACATAGAAACATGCGCTGAGATTGTTGTCAGAGTCGTATGCTATAGGTTCGCATTTCTTGATAGGAGTCTTGCTCAGGACAGTCACAGCAGTGCCTTTGTCGTCTTTTCCGTAAGTGTCAATGTATTTGAAATGTGGCTCAAGCTTCTCTCTTGTTTCTGGCTTGAGATAAGCTTCTTGCAGACAAATGATGTCAGCATCTACTTCATGCAGATACTCAATGACCTTGTAGATGGTGCCTGTGTCAGCTCCTTCTATCAATGGATCATGGAATGTGTGGACATTGTATGAAACAATCTTCAGTGGTTTCTCCGCAGGTTCTTCGTCAGGCGATGTCACAGGAGCATATTTCTGCATTGGAACATAGCCTACGATGAGTGTGAAAAGGGAGATTAGCGAGTATTTCTTTGAGAAGAAGAGCCAAAAGAACATGAATAGGAAGACACCAACAGCGAATCCCGGGAAGGCAAAGTTTGCTAAGGCAATGGTGGGGTGTTCCACAGGCGGTATAACATAGCTATAACCCGTGAAAAGAAAGCCTGCGCAGACAATGACATTAAGCATTATCAGCGGCCAACTGATTATTTTCTTTAGTATTGCCAATATGGTCGGTACTTAGTGTTTACCACTTGTTCAAGTGCACATTCTCCCACTTGAGCTTGTCCTCATTCTGAGGCTTGCGCTCAGTTTCCTTGTGTCCAAGACCTACGATGCAAAGCACATTCTGATTCTCTGGAATGTCCAGAACGCCGCGAACAACTTCCTCTGCGTTTGTTCCATCAGGAAGAGCGCGCTTGTGAATCTGGCACCAGCAAGCACCAAGTCCAAGTTCCTCCGCCTGAAGAAGCATGCCGTAAGCAGCGATAGAGCCGTCCTCTATCCAGCAGTCGTTCTCGAGAGTGTCGCCACAAACTACGACAGCAAGTTTGCTGCCTTTGAGAAATTCGCCGCCCATAGCTTTTGAGTCGGCTAGTTTTTCGAGGTCAATCTTGTCTTCTACGACTACAAAGTGCCATGAACGCTTGCTCTTTGATGATGGAGAAAGGAGTGCAGCGCGAAGGATGAGCTGTACATCGTCTTGTGATATTTCGTCGGCAGTGAACTTTCTGTGGCTGCGACGCTTGAGTAATAAGTCTTTAAGCATAAATAAGCCTCTCCCCCCAGCCCCCTCCCCGATTATGGGGAGGGGGAGTGATATGTTTTGTGGGAGGAATTATATCACTTGGTTTATTATGTATTTATATTGCCTCTATCCTGTAAATACACTTAAGTGTAACTACTCCCCCTCCCCATAATCGGGGAGGGGGTAAGGGGGGAGAGGCCTTTAAAATTCAAATGTGACCTTTGCATTAAGCATTCGGCCGGTGAGATAATTAGGTACGGCGTACTGATGGTTTGTGACATCCGTTACCCAGTAATAGCTGTTTACATTGTTGATTCCAAGGAGGTTAAGGCAATCAATGCCAAGCCAGATGTTGCGGAAGAAGGCACGATGACCCTTGCGCTTGTTCTTCTGGGTAACCTCCCAATCCTTTATCTCCTGCTCGTTGTTGAGAAGTCGGTATGACATGCCGGCATCCACTCGCTTGTAAGCTGGAGCGCGGAATGGCATCTGCGAGAGATCGCGGTGGGGAGCGCCGAAAGGCAAACCGTCAGCGTATGCTATCTTCACGGACATCTTCCAGCGGTCGGTACCAGGGAAATAGTCGGTGAAGAAGAGATTGATGGCGTATCGCTGGTCTGAAGGCATCGGAATGCTCTTGCCGTTGAGATTCATGCGGGTGTTCATGAGCGAGAAGGATATCCAAGAGTCGGTGCCTTCCACGAACTCTCCGTAGAGTTTCATGTCCAATCCCATTGCGTGGCCGCTAACTTGCTGTGATGCGTCGTAAACAATCTTTACATTATTTACACTGTACGGAATGAGGTTCGAGAGCAACTTATAGTAAGCTTCTGCCGAGAACTTGAACTTTCTCTCGGCAAGTTTGAAGCGATAGTCGTAGGCAGCAATGAAATGAATTGAGCGTTGCGACTTGATCTTCTCGTTGAGTCGGGCGTAAGTGATTCCGTCGGTAGTTATCGTGTCACGAAGTTCCTTGAAGAAAGGCGCCTGATAGTAGATGCCCGTTGCGAAACGAAGTGTTACATCGTTGTTGTAAGCAGGCACGACGGCAAGCGAAACACGTGGCGAAAGGATGCTTTCGTGATTGAAGTTCCAATGGGCAAAACGCAAGCCGTAGTTCAATGTGTAGAACGCATTCTCTCCTGGAGACATCCATTTGTAAGTGTCTTGCACGAAGGCTTCCACACGATTGGCTTTCAGTTCGTTGCGCGCATTGAGCGAATAAATCATGTCTAGTCGGTCGCCTGTGTGTGGCATTGTGTAGCCGGCAGAGTCGCGCATCTCGTATTCCTTGCTGTGCTCCTGGATGTGTTCCATCTTGTATGTGAGTGCAGCAAGCCAGTCATGGTGCTGGTTCTTGTGCTGGAAAGACAGCTTGAGACTCTTTACATCAGCCTTCAGGTAGTTGCGGGCATGCTCTGCGTAAGTTCCAACGCCGAGATTTTCGGAAGTTTCTGTCTGTGTGAGCCAGTATTGTCCTTGTATATCGTATTTCTCCTGCTCGTTTGTGCGGAATGCAGAGCCGAGAATTTGCAGTTTCGTCTTGTCGGAAATGTTGTAAGTGAGTGCTGCACTTCCAAAATATGTTCGGAAGATGTCTTTCTCCCAACCGTCGAAATACACCTTGAAGCTCTTCACGCTTTCGAGTGTTCCGAACTTTGTCTCGCGACTTTCAGGCGTGAAATTGTAGTGGTTGTCGGAGATGTCACCGAGGAGTTCCAACTTCCAGCGTTTTGTCGGTTCGTAGGTGAGGTAGGTCTGGTAGTCAAGGAAGTTAGGATCGTACTCTGCCTTGTTGTCGCCTCCTCCGAGCATCATCTTGTTTGTCTTGTAGCGAATGCCGTTCTGCCAAGAGAACTTCTTGTTGCCGAAGCCCATGTGAGCAGAACCTCCGAGCAAGCTTCCCGTCACGGCAGCTTCGAAAGGCTTTGGCTTCTTGTATGTGATGTTCAGGGCAGATGACATCTTGTCGCCATACTTTGCCTCGAAACCACCAGTAGAGAAATCCACGCGCTCAACCATGTCCGGGTTGATGATGGAAAGTCCTTCCTGCTGACCACTACGCACAAGGAACGGACGGTAAATCTCCACATTATTAATATATACGGAGTTTTCGTCGAAAGAACCGCCGCGAACATTATATTGTGAAGACAGTTCATTGTGAGTGGAAACGCCTGCCTGCTGCTGAATCATCTCTTCCACGGCATTGCCAGTAGTGGAAGGTCCACGCTTAACATCTTCAATGTCAAGCTTTTGCGACTGGTTTGTTTGGCGTCTTTCCTCAGTTACCGTAATTTCCGAGAGATTTTTGTTGTCATCGGAAAGTTGGATGAGAAAGGTCTGCTTGCCTTTCGGATTGCGGAGAACGCGAATCTTTGTCTTATAGCCAACAAGAGAGTATCTCACGACAACACTATCTGCAGTATTTGCCGTGAGAACATATTCGCCTTGGAGGTTGGTCATTGTGGCTTTTCCTTGACTCGGAATTGCTACGGAACAGAACTCAATCGGGCTGCCGCTGTTGTCTGTGACGCGGCCTTGCAGAGTGAATGTCTGTGCGTTGATGCCAAGGAAGGCGAAGAGAAGGGGCAATATGAGGAGGAGCTTCTTCAAGAGGGAAGATAGTCCCGAAGCTGACGCTTCGGGCACGGGGGCTTACCTTTTTAGATACGGTGGTTATTCCTCGTCTGGATGGAGGTTGTCAACATCAATGATGCGAAGCTCGCAAGCACGAGTGACAAGGCGAGTGGCATTGATGCCGATGCCGAAGTTTCCAGAAGGGAAGAGCTTCTGGATGAGTTCGTTCTGACGCTTCTCCAAACTCTTCACGCCGAAAGGCATTCCGCGGAGATTAGTTATCTGCTCCTTCGTGTAACCAAGGGCGAGATGGCGAAGGAAACGCTCGTCGTATTCATCAATATCGTAGTTTACAAGAGCATCGCCACGCATCATTTCCGTGTTTACGCTGCGCTTGTAACGATTGATGATCTTTTCCATGATAGGCTGGTTGAATACCATTCGCTTGCCTTTCATAACAGAAATCACATCGTTGCGAGTGAGCAGTTCGCCGCTCTTAAGTGAAATTCCGTCGCAACCGGCGTCGAGAACATCTACCCAGAGCTTCTCGTTATGAATCTCTCCTGTGAAGATGATGATCTTCACTTCCGGATATTTCTGCTTGCACTCGCGACAAATCTCCACGCCGATTGTTGTGGAACCGCCGAGACCGAGGTCAAGGAGCAGAAGATCAGGCTGCTGCTTGTTGATGATTCGCCAGAATTCAGTTTCGTTCTGAGCGGTGCCAATAATCTCAGCTTCAGGGATTTCTGCTTTTATGAGGCCTTCAGTGCCTTTCAGTTCGAGAGGCACATCTTCTACGATAATGATTTTGAAGTTGTCCATGGGGTGTTTATGGATTTTGACCTCGCATGAATGCGAGGGAACGGTGGCTATTGAACCAACGGATAAGCGTTGGGAACGGTGGCTATAGAGTGCCTTTTGTTGAAGGGAGGTTGAAATTGTAGATGTCGCGGCGCACAGCGTTCTTTATTGCGCGAGCAAGAGCCTTGAAGATGCCTTCTATCTTGTGATGCTCGTTCTCGCCGCGTGCCTTTATGTAGAGGTTCATCTTTGCTGCGTCGGAGAAACTCTTGAAGAAATGGAGGAACATCTCCGTTGGCATGTCGCCGACCTTCTCGCGTTTGAACTCTGCGTCCCACACAAGCCATGGGCGACCACCGAAGTCGAGTGCCACTTCGCATTGGCAGTCATCCATTGGAAGGAAATATCCGTAGCGTTCAATGCCACGCTTATCGCCGAGAGCCTTGAGGATGCACTCGCCGAGAGCGATGCCGGTATCTTCTATCGTATGGTGTTCATCGACATTGAGGTCGCCTTTCGTGTGAACATAAAGGTCGAGGTTGCCGTGCTTGCCGATTTGTTCAAGCATGTGGTCGAAGAAACCGAGGCCGGTTTCGATGTCGCATTTGCCGGAACCGTTCAGGTCAACGGATACCTTTATCTGGGTTTCCTTTGTGTTACGCTCAACAGTTGCTTTGCGTTCGCCAGCGAAGAGGATCTCTGCGATGCCGTCCCAATCGAGGTCGGCTGAGAGGATGAGGGATTTGCAACCGAGGTTTACGGCAAGTTGAGCGTCGGTTTCGCGGTCGCCGATGACATAGCTATTGGCAAGGTCGTATTCAGGATTGTTGATGTATTCCGTGAGCATACCTGTGCCTGGCTTGCGGCAAGGGTGATTGTCCTCAGGGAAATGACGGTCAATATGAATCTTGTCAAACACAACACCTTCGCTTTCAAGGGTTTGGAGCACGAAATTGTGTGTTGGCCAGAATGTTTCTTCTGGATAAGAGTCAGTGCCAAGTCCGTCCTGGTTGCTTACCATGACGAACATGAAGTCGGTCTTTTCGCGGATGAAAGCGAGATTCTTGAAAACGCCTTTCTTGAACTTGAGTTTCTCCCAAGCGTCAATCTGCTCGTCTTCTGGCTCCTCGATTAGAGTGCCGTCGCGGTCTATGAATAGTATCTTTTTCATTGTAATTTTATCGTTCCGCCTATCCATTCCGTAAAGGGTTCTTCTTCAGAGAATTCGTAGATGCGAAGGATGTTGCCGTTGTCATCTCGTTCAACGATTGCTTGGCGGTATTCCTTGCCGTTATGGATTACGCGGTTGTAGGCTTTGCGGGTCATAATGATTACTGAGAGCAAAGAATGGATGTGCTAATATCTCTTAACAGCGCGATCCATCTCGCGGCGGTCTTCCTTGTCCTTCAAGGTGGCGCGCTTGTCATACTGCTTCTTACCGCGTGCAAGGGCGATGTCAACCTTTGCGCGTCCCTTTTCGTCAATGAAGACAAGTGTTGGGATGAGGGTGAGGCCAACAGCCTTGAGATCTTCTTTCAGTCGGTAGATCTCCTTCTTCTTGAGCAGCAGTTTGCGGTCACGTTTTGGGGCGTGGTTTGAGAAAGAACCATAGAAATATGTGGAGATGTTCATACCTTTCAACCACACCTCGTTGTTGTGGATGTAGCAATAGGTGTCCACAAGCGATGCCTTACCGAGACGGATTGACTTTATCTCCGTTCCGGTAAGCACGATTCCTGCAGTATATTCATCGACGAAGAAGTAGTCGAACGATGCTTTCTTGTTGCGAATCTGCACCGGACTCTTCTTTCGAAGTTCAAGTTGTTCCTTATTCATTTACAGTTTCAGATGTATTGCTTTCTTCAGCATTCTCTTCCTTTGCACGCTTGGCAGCAAGGCGATCGAGAGTGAGGATGTTGTCAGAATACTGGCAGACAGAAGTTCTGTGAGTAACGAAGATCACGGTCTTGTCTTGCTTAGCGAGGATGTTATGCAGAAGTTTCTCTTCCGTAGCAATGTCGAGAGCTGATGTTGATTCGTCGAATACCATGAGAGAACCGTCACGAAGGAGAGCGCGGGCAATGGCGATACGCTGTGCCTGACCTTCTGAAAGTCCGATACCATTCTCGGATACTTTCGTCTCAAGACCTTCGTCCAGTTCGCTTACGAAGTCGGCACATGCCATTTCAAGGGCTTCTGCCATCTCCTCGTCAGTGGCATCAATCTTGCCGAGAAGCAGATTCTCGCGGATTGTACCGTTCATGAGCGTGTTGCCCTGTGGCACATAGACGATGTTTGTTCTGTGCAAGTGCATGAGTTCCTCCTCACACACATTATTATATATAGAGACCTTTCCTTCGTTCGGCTTGATGAGCGCAAGAATCATTCGAAGGAGAGTGGTCTTTCCAGAACCGGTTTCTCCAAGGATGACATTGCAAGTAGCAGGCTTGAAGTCGAAAGTAAGGTTTTCAAGTACATTTCTGTGCTTCTCGTCGTCATCGTAAGCAAATGACACATTCTCAACCTTGATACCAACAGCACCTTCGAGCTTGCGTGCATTGCCCTGCTCTTCCATGTTGCCTTCCTCAAGCTTGCGGAGACGCTCCACGGCAGTAAGCACATGAACGAAAGCAGGAATAAGGCTGGCAAGACTCATTGCAGGTCCCTGAACCTTTGAAACGAGCTGGAGGAATGCTGTCATGTCACCGAAAGTGAGTTGCCCCTGCTGCATGAGCAATGCTGAACCACAGAACGCGATGAGGTAAGTTCCAGAGAATCCGGCTGTCATCACGAGGTTAACGCCTACGGAGAACTTTGTACGTTCAACAACCTTGCGGCGAAGTTCCTTGTGCGACTTCTTGAGCTTGTCAACCATTGCCTCCTCTTTCTCCTGTGTCTTGATGAGAGTGCGGTTCTGCACAGAGTCCTGAAGAACGCTCTGGATTTCAGAGTCAGAGTCTCTTACATCCCTGTTGAGCTTTCTCATCTTGCGCATATAGAACTTGCTACCCACCACGAAAGCAGGGAAAACGATGAGGATGAGAAGGGCAACACGATTGTCCATTGTAAACAGATACCAGAAGGCACTGATGAACATAGTGAGGGTTGACAGCGTACTTGGAATCGTTACCGTAAGGAATGTAACAGCTTGGTTTACATCCGATTCAAGACGGTTTATCATATCACCACTATGCATCTGGCCCTTGCCTTTCCATTCTGCGTGGAGAATAGTGGCAAGCATACGCTGCTGCATGCGGTTTTGTGCCTTTACGCCAAGTATTGCACTCACCCATGTGCTGGCAATGCTCAGTCCTACAGATGCCAGAATAAGTCCTGCCATGATGAGAACAGCCGAGATGACCGAGCCTTCCTTTATGTTGGAAGCAATGTCGATGGCGTTCTTCACGGCCCAAACCTGGCTAAGTGAGATGGCAACGCCAATCATGCCAAGAGATGCATTGATGCAAGCCTGGAGTCTGTTTCCCTTCCATGACTTCCAAAGCCATTTTATCTCCTGTATGTAGTTGTCAGGTATCTGTTGTTCGAAAAATGGAATTTTCATCGTTGTTGTCCTGTTTAATTTTTGAGGATTTCTTCAATATAGTTCAGCAATTCATCGCGTCCGGTTTTCTTGTCGGAGCTGGTCACGAAGATAGGAGGCAGTTCCTCCCAGGTTTCAAGGAGTTTCTTCTTGTAGTCTTCCACATTTGCCGCAGCCTTTCCCTTCGAAAGTTTGTCGGCTTTTGTGAATACTATTGAGAATGGCACGCCGCTTTGTCCGAGCCATTCTGTGAATTCGAGGTCAATCTTCTGTGGTTCAAGGCGAATGTCAATGAGCACGAAGAGGTTGACAAGTTGCTCGCGCTGAAGGATATAGCCCGAGATCATCTGCTCAAGCTTCTGCACTACGCTCTTTGAACGCTTTGCAAAGCCATAGCCAGGGAGGTCAACCAAGTACCACTCCTTGTTGATGATGAAGTGGTTGATGAGCAGAGTCTTGCCTGGAGTAGCGGAAGTCTTTGCCAATCCCTTGCGCTTTGTGAGCATGTTTATCAAGCTGGATTTGCCCACATTGGAACGACCGATGAAGGCAAATTCAGGCTTGTTGTCCTTTGGGCACAGGCTTTCGCGCGGTGCACTAAGTGTATATTCTGCGAATGTTATTTCCATAATTTTGTTCAAGATTTCATCTTGAGGGTAAAGGCTAAAAGCCTCGCGGCTTTAGTCGCGAACCTAGCAAACCTTCTCAAGGCGCTTCATGATAGAGAACATGAAGATTGCTGAGAGGAGGCAGAGCACGGCGAATACGCTCCAAACCACTGTGAGAGGAAGATCGCCCCAAAGGAGACCACCTACTGCTACGAGCTGGTTGCCGAGAGCTGTTGCTACGAACCAACCGCCCATCATCATACCCTTGAGCTTTGGAGGAGCAACCTTTGATACGAATGAGATACCCATTGGAGAAAGGAGAAGTTCGCCGAAGGTAAGGATGAGGTAAGTTACGATGAGGTAGTTTGGAGAAACGAATGTTGCAGCATCGCCAGCAGCCTTCTGCTCGTTAGGAGTAAGAAGACCCATACATCCCCATGCCATGAAGAAGAATGCTACGGCAGCAACGATCATACCGTAAGCAATCTTGCGAGGTGCTGATGGTTCCTTGCCTTTTGCTGCAAGTGAACCGAAGATAGCCATGCTTACAGGAGTGAGGGCTACAACATAGAATGGGTTAAACTGCTGGAAGATAGGAGCTTCGTAGCTTACTGTAGCGCCGTTTACGCTTGTATATTGCCATGCAAGATAGCCTATGAGAGCTACAACGATTGCAGCACAGATACCCTTTGCCTGTCCTGACTTGCTCTGGAAGAAACCAAAGCCAGCGTAAACGAGAACCATAACGGCTGCCATGTTGAAGAGGTTCTTGCAGAACTCTGTGTCGAACGCCATTACCTGCCAATCCTGATGAGTGTTCTTCATTGTGAACTCGTCAGCGAAGTAAGTGAGAGAAAGACCGTTCTGGTGGAATGCCATCCAGAAGAACACAACTACAGCAAATACGAGAACGAGTGCGATGACGCGCTCCTTAGTCTGCTCCTTAGTGAGTTCCTCTACTGGTGCTGCCTCGCCTTCCTTCTTCTTGCCACCTTCCACATGACGGAAAGTAGAGCGGAATGCGTAGTAGATTACCATTGAGAGGATGAGAGAGAAGCAAGCCACGGCGAAAGCGAAGTGGTATGCGTCATTCTTCTCATAACCGATGCTCTGGGCGTAGTCCATGATCTTCACAGCAGCTGTTGGAGCGATGAACGCACCGAGGTTGATAGCCATGTAGAAGAGTGAGAATGCTGCATCACGCTTGCTTGAATATTGTGGGTCGTCGTAGAGGTTACCTACCATTACCTGGAGGTTACCCTTGAACAAACCTGTACCGAAACTGATGAGGAAGAGTGCTGCGAGCATAGCTGCCATAGCCACGCCGCCGCCACCGAGAGGTATTGCAAGGCATACATAGCCGAGGAACATTACGACAACGCCGATGGTAACGCACTTACCGAAACCAATCTTGTCCGCGAGGATACCGCCCACGAGAGGGAGGAAATAAACGAGCATGAGGAAAGAGCTGTAGATGGTTCCTGCTGTTCCTGGCTCAAGTCCGAAGTTAGCTCTGAGGAAGAGCGCGAATACTGCGAGCATTGTGTAGTAGCCGAAACGCTCGCCTGTGTTGGCAAGGGCAAGTGCCCAAAGTCCTTTTGGTTGATTTTCAAACATATCTTTGTCTTGTTTTTATATATACATTTGGGCGCAAAGTTAATGAATTTTTGCTTAAACTGTGCGTTTTCCGAAGGAAATTTGCTTTTTCATTGGGTTTGGTTAAGATTTTGCATGCTTTTGCGAGAAATTCCTTGGTGGAATCTGACAAAATAGTATCAGCGTTGCCAATGGATGCCAGAAGCTTATTTCCCGACTTTTGCAACTTCTTCATAATCAAAGACTTAGGGATTGTAAAAATATCTCTATGAGTTTTGGGTAAAAAGTCATAGAGTTTTGACTCGTTTTCCTATGAGTTTTTGGTCGTTTTCCGCTGAGTTTTTGTTCGAAACTCATAGCAAAGCAAAAAAGAAGCCGAAATGAGACTTTTTGAAGTGTGCTTTTGACAAAATAGTATCAGTGCGGAAAGTGGTTTGTTTTTCGCAAAAAAAGTTGGAGAAAAATGATGCAAAAAGAATAAATACAATAGTTTTTTATTAAAAAAAACAAAAATCTTTTGAAAAATTTTTCACTCTCAATAAAAATGTTTAATTTTGGCAAAAATATACGAACAAAGTGAAGAAAAGCACAATATATATAATAGCATTTTTCGCGTTCTTTGCGCTGCCGATGTCTGCGCAGAGAATTTCTCTCGGCACTTGCGAGACCAAGGATGGCGGCGAGTATAACGGAGAGATGGTTGCCGGCAGACCGCAGGGAAAAGGTACTGCTGTGTATCCTAACGGCGATGTCTTCGAAGGCAACTATGAGAAGGGTCGTCGTGAGGGTTATGGCGTTTATACTTTTGCAGATGGCGAGAAGTATGAGGGCCAGTGGATACAGGATCATCAGCACGGTAGAGGTATTTTCCACTTCTCAAACGGCAACAAGTACGATGGACTTTGGTACAAGGACAACCAGCAAGGCCACGGTGTGATGTACTATTTCAACGGAGATAAGTACGATGGCGACTGGTATATGGACAAGCGTCACGGCGTGGGCAAATACACTTACCAAAACGGTGCTTTCTATGATGGTCAGTGGCGTGATGATGTAAAGACCGGCCAAGGCATCTTCTATTGGGCTGATGGCACAACCTACAAGGGTCAGTGGCTCAACAACAAGCGCTCGGGAAAGGGTACAAACCAGTATTCTGACGGCGATGTCTATACAGGTCAGTGGCTCAATGATGTGCCTCATGGCAAGGGTGTTTATCGCTTTAGCAACGGCGATACTTACGAAGGCGATTATGTTAATGGCCGTCGTACGGGTGAAGGTATCTACACTTCACTGAATGGCGACAAATATACGGGTCGTTTCCTCAATGGTGAGAAGGACGGTTACGGCGAGATGCATTTCCGCAATGGCGACCTCTACCAAGGCTACTGGAAGAACGACATGCAGAACGGTCGCGGACGCTTCTCTACAAAGGACGGCAGCGTGCTGGAAGGCACTTTCACAAACGGCATCCCTAACGGTGATTTCGAGATAAGGGAAGCAAGCGGCGCCAAGTTCCGCGGACCATATAAGGACGGCAAGCGCCACGGACGCTTCATCGAACTCGACGAGAGTGGCAAGCGCACTGTCGTTGACTATGTGAATGGCGAGCCTGTACAGAATTAACAGTCATCCGTCATTACTCATCTGTCATCCGTCATTACTCATCTGTCATTACTCATTACTCATCCGTCATTACTCAAAATTCAAAATATGATTATCGACACTATCGACCAGCTTGCTTATTATGCAAGCGTTAATCCACTCTTTGCTGATGTGGTGGAGTATCTTAAGAACAACGATCTCAACGCTCTTGAGGAAGGCAAGTACGAAATCAAGGGTGCTGACCTTTTCGTAAACATAACTACAGCCAAGGCGAAGACCAAGGAAGAAGCTGTGCTTGAAACGCATCGCAAGATGATTGATATCCAGATTCCTCTCTCTGCAGAGGAAACTTACGGCTACACTCCTCTTTGCGACCTTCCTGACCTTGAGTACAATGAGGCTAAGGACATCATCAAGTATGAGGGTCTTGCTCAGACATACGTTACTTGTAAGCCTGGTCAGATGGCTATCTTCTTCCCTCAGGACGGCCATGCTCCATGCATCTCAGAAGAGCCTGTAAAGAAGGCTATTTTCAAGATTAAAGCATAATTATTCGCAGCAGCTGCGAGGCTAAAGGGTAATGGCTAAAGGGTAAAGGCACCATCCGGATGGGAAGCCTTTAGCCTTTAGCTTTTAGCCTTTACCCTCAAGTTTCGCGAAACTTGAACATAATGAATTTATGGCTAAAAAAACAAAAAAACACATTAAGATCGTACAGAACGATCCATATCTAGAACCGTTTGAAGATACCATTCAGGGACGCCATGACCACGCCGTTTGGATGGAATATAACCTCACTCAGAACGGCAAGCGCACTCTCTCTGAGTTTGCTAACGGTCATCAGTATTTCGGACTTCATCGCACAGAGAAAGGCTGGGTGTTCCGCGAGTGGGCGCCTAATGCCACTGAGATGTATCTCGTAGGCGACTTCAACGATTGGCAGCCTACAGAGAAATACAAGGTAAAGCGCATTCAAGGCACAGGCAACTGGGAGCTGAAGCTTGGCGTTCGTGCTTTGAAACATGGTCAGCTCTACAAGATTCTCGTTCGTTGGGAAGGTGGCGAAGGCTTGCGCATTCCTGCTTGGTGTCGTCGTGTTGTTCAGGATGAGAATACAAAGCTCTTCTCAGCCCAGGTTTGGAATCCAGAGCCTTACGTTTGGAAGAAAAAGACTTTCAAGCCAAATACCAATCCGCTCCTTATCTACGAATGTCATATCGGTATGGGACAGGACGCAGAGAAGGTTGGAACATACGCTGAATTCCGCGACAATGTTCTCCCACGCGTTATAAAGGATGGTTACAACTGCATCCAGGTTATGGCTATTCAGGAGCATCCTTACTACGGCAGTTTCGGCTATCATGTGAGCAACTTCTTCGCTGCCTCTTCACGTTTCGGTACTCCGGAAGACCTCAAGTCACTCATCGATACTGCGCATCAGAATGGCATCGCCGTTATCATGGACCTCGTTCATTCTCACGCTGTGAAGAACGAACTTGAAGGTCTTGGAAACTTCGCCGGAGATCCTGACCAGTATTTCTGCAAGGGCGATCGCCGTGAGCATAATCAGTGGGACAGCCTTTGCTTCGACTATGGCAAGAATGAGGTGCTCCACTTCCTTCTTTCAAACTGCAAGTACTGGCTTGACGAATTCCATTTCGATGGTTTCCGCTTCGATGGCGTAACATCAATGCTCTATTATAACCATGGTCTTGGCGTGGATTTCTGCGGTTATGCAGACTACTTCCACGGAGGTCAGGACGAGGATGCCATCTACTATCTCATGCTTGCCAACAAGCTTATCCACGAGGTAAACAAGAATGCCATCACTATTGCAGAAGAAATGTCTGGTATGCCAGGTCTTGCTGCGAAGTTTGCCGACGGTGGTCTTGGTTTCGACTATCGCCTTGCCATGGGTATTCCTGACTATTGGATCAAGATGATCAAGGAGAAGCAGGACGAGGACTGGGGTGTGTTCGACATCTTCTGGAAGATGACCGACCGCCGTCTTGATGAGAAGACGATCTCTTACGCGGAGTCTCACGACCAGGCTCTCGTTGGCGATAAGACAATCATATTCCGTCTTGTGGATTCTGACATGTACTGGCATTTCAAGAAGGGCGATGAGAACGATGTTGCCAATCGTGGTATTGCCCTGCATAAGATGATTCGTCTCGTAACGGCTTCTACAATAAATGGTGGTTATCTGAACTTCATGGGTAATGAGTTCGGACATCCAGAATGGATTGACTTCCCTCGCGAAGGTAACGGTTGGAGCCATCAGTATGCTCGTCGTCAGTGGAATCTCGTTGACAATAAGGAACTCTGCTACCACTGGCTTGGCGACTTCGACCAGCGTATGCTTGAGGTTCTGAAGATGCAGAAGAATATCCAGAAGACTCCTGTTCAGGAAGTATGGCACAGCGACGGCGATCAGGTTATTGCCTACACTCGTGGCGACTTGCTCTTCGTGTTCAACTTCTCGCCAACACGCTCATTCTCCGACTATGGTTTCCTTGTCCAGAAAGGCTCTTACAAGGTTGTCCTCAATACAGACTCAAAGGACTTCGGCGGCTTCGGCTTCTCTGATGACACCATCGAGCACTTCACTAACTTCGATCCAGAATATGCTGAAGACAGCAAGGAATGGCTCATGCTCTACATCCCTGCGCGTTCAGCCGTTGTGCTGAAGAAGCAGTAGTGCAGCAGAAAGGCATTTTCCTATATAGATAAACGTAAAATTATCGTAAAATTATTCGTAAAATATATGAACGGTTTTATGGAAATTTTACGTTTGTTTGTTATAAAAGCTCAATGTTTCTTTATTGTTTGCAAAACAAAGTAAAATATGAAAACTTGCAAAAACTTATTATTGATAATTCTGTTGAACTTCGTTTTCGTCGTTTCTCATGCACAGTCGAACGGCACTCTTGTTCCGTTCAGCCAGGGAAGCAAGATGGGTTATCGCACAGCGGATGGAGTGACAGTGATAGAACCTGCCTTTGATAAGGCAGCTCCCTTTTGTGACTTGAAGGTTGCCATCGTTGGTAATGGTGACGAGATGTGGGTCATTGACCTGCATGGCGATGCTGTTTCGCCACATTTCAAGGAGGTGATGTATGAAGAAGAGGTCGGCGTATTCAAAGTTCTTGAGAAGGATGGCTTCTGGAGCATATATGACAACAAGTTTACACCTCTCATAAAAGGCGACTATGTGATGCTTGACCATGTGAAGGATGGATTCTATTGGTGGTTCAAGACTGCATCAGGAAGTGTGGGTGCGGTTACGGTTACAGGAATTGTTGTGGGTGGAACGGTAGCGGACAATATCGGTTTCTACGAAGGTTGGAAGAACATACCGGAAAAGACATACAACAATTTGAAGATAAACAGTGAGTATATGTCAAATTCCTTCTTCGTATGCTCCAAGGATGGAAAGAGTGGCATTGTTAATTTCATGGGCAACCTTGTTGTGCCGATGACCAATAAGGACGAAAAACAATTGCAGAAGAGTGCGGAATCTTATCTGAAGAAAAACAAGAAAGTTCTGTCATTATCCTCTGCAACTCCGCTTAAGTTAGTGAACGATAAAATGTTAATGGATGCGAACAAACGCAATAGCCTAGAATCTTCGCAGAAGCTCTTTCCGCAAGAATATGTCTTGCCAGCACCTATTGAAATCGTTTCCAAGAAGGGAGGCAAGTTCTTGGCAAAGCAAGGAAAGAATATTTCTGAGGGATTCTCTAAAATAGAGAAACTTGGAGGCGGCGGTTTTATTGTGACAAATGCTAAAGGCAATCAGGGTGTCTTCAACAGATATGGCGAGCAAACCGTGAAATGCAACTCAAAAGTGGAACTATTTCACAAGGAATACGGTTACTATAGCTATACCGTGGATGATAAGATGGGTATTGTGAACGACAAGGGAAATGTGGTTCTTCTGCCTTTGTATTATTCCGTATTCCCTTATAGCGAGTCGATAGTGGCGATAGACGAGAATGACAATGCTTCTTTGATAAGCAAGGATGGAAAGGACCTTATCCCTGTTGGCAAATATACAAAGGTGGAGTACAATCAAGAAGGATTGTTCGGACATTTAATGTTCTATGATATGGACTTCTTTGCAAGTATTGATCCCCAGACGGGCTTAGAGAATGAGCCAACGCTGCACCGAACAATGGTGACTCATGCCCAAACGCTTGGAGCGGACTCTCCATTGAGAGGAGCCATATATGTTTGGGCAGGAATGTTTGACCCTGACCACAAGGTTGAATATCTCTTGCTACAAGGCAAGCAGTATGATGAGGAGAACAATGAAATCTTGGCGGAAAGGAGCTACAAGGAAGCTGCCAACATGGGCAGTGAGGAAGCGAAGGCTATCCTGAAAAAGAAGAAGAACGACAGAATAATGACTGCCTTGGAAGCTGTAGGTCAGCTCCTTACAGATGCCGGAACTGCCATGAGCATGATGAATCAATCCTCAGGTGATGTGCAAACAAGTGGTGGTAAGCACGATAAGGCTTATTATCAATCCATGTACAATAAATGGGAAGCCAAGGTGGCATCGTTCTTTGGCTCAACAACTCTTTTAGGAGGCTCGGGAGTTGACAAAGCTGGAAACATCAGAGGCAATGCCGGTGGAACGAAAACCAGTGGGCAAGCTTTCGTGGGAATGAACCAGAACGTCAGACAGGCGCAGCGCCGAATGAGGGAGGTCAGGAACGAGGCAAAGAGAGCAGGCTTCACTATTCAGATGTCAAAATGGGAAACAGCCAAGGCTACTTACAAATAATAAAAAGGCGTAGGTCAACAACGACCTACGCCTTTTCTATTGAGAATTTAAATGTTTTGTGGTTACATGTTTACTGAAACTGCCTTTCCGCTATAGTCAACAGACTTCATTGCCTTGGCTGCGTCGGCAGGGATTGTAGGGACGGTTCTCCTATCCGCAAAAATGTATAAACCATCTGCGCCATCTGCTTCATCTGCGAGAAAAGAAATACCCTCAGCGTGAATGGGGTGTTCTCTCGCAGATGAAGCAGATGGCGCAGATGTTTTTATGTGATGCAGCCCCAATGAAATGCGGGCACAGAAGAAAACGGTTTTGAATATGTGAAATAAATCTCCCTATTTCTTTGGAGAATAAAAATAAAGTGCTAACTTTGCAGCAAAATAATATATTATGCCAGAGATAGTTCGCTTTTATGGAATTGTGATAAAAATGTTCTTCAAACCTAAAGAACATGAACCTTCGCATATTCATGCTATCTATAATGAGCATGTGGGAATTTTTAACATCCAAACATTCGAGATGATGGAAGGAGACCTTCCAAAGATAGCCCAACGACTTGTTAAGGAATGGCTTGAAACCCATAAAGACGAACTTCAAGATATGTGGGACAAGCAGATCATCACAAAACTTCCTCCACTATGATTCCCCGAATTAAAAGCATATCTCCTCTTTACAACTACCGTCTGTCTGTTGAATTTGACGATGGTAGGAAGGTGGTCTATGATGTGTTGGAGGATATAGAAACCATCCCCGCCTTTGCTGCCTTGCGGTCAACCTTCGGCTTATTCAACCAAGTGCAGCTCGACACTAGCCGCACTTGCGTATATTGGAACGACGAGATAGATCTTGCTAGCGACACCATATATGAATATGGAGTAGAAACCGAAACTGAACTGGTAGGCATTGTAGCCGAAGCCGATGGCCCTGAATATGGTAAATAATTCTCCCTATTTCTTTGACGAATAAAAATAAAGTGCTAACTTTGCAGACGAAATGTAATCTTTTTTAAGAATAGAAGTCTGATGGAAGAGAACAACAATATAGTTTCAGAACCAACAATGGCATACGGTACTAGCCAGGTTCTTATGACAATGCCTCTTGCTGATATGGAATATGCAAGTTCCGTAGCGAAGCAAAGGGGATGGCACATCGTGGTGTTGCCTCAAAAGGCAAAGCGCCAGATAAAAGAAACGATGAAACCATCCCAAACTCTCTGTGGCATAATCTCATTACCAGAGGATTTCGACTATAAGAAAGAACTGTTAGACGCATTGGCAGAAAAGTACTTGTTTTTTTAAACCAATTAAGTAGAATCACAATGAAAAGGTATAGAGTTATTATTACCATAATTCTGTTGTTCATATTAATCATTGCTCATTCAATAGCTATGACATTAATAAAGAATGAAGATTTTATAGGTACATATAATATTGCAGAGGTCAAATCAGGTATTATGCTGGAAATTAATGGTTCTTCTACAAGGCTTATTGATAAAAAAGAAGACAAAACAATAGTCTGTGGTATAGATTCCATTAATGCTGGGGACGATGTTATTTATGGAAAATGTAGTAATGGATATTTCTTATTGACTATTTCTGACAGAAAGGTAATTTACAGTTCAATTCCAATGCCTCAGTATTTTGCTGATATTTTATTTACTCCGAGGGAATATTATGCAGAAATGACAGAATGTATTGACAATATTGGACAGATTTTGTTAATATTTTGTGCAATAGTAGTAATAACAATAGGGTTGAAAAAAGGACAGGAAGGACAGGGGACAGATACTGTACCACCACCTTCTACTAAAGAACAACCTCGCCTGTGAGTAACAAACGTAATATAGAATAATAACCCTAACATTATAAAAATGAAAAAGTTATCTATTATCCTTTCTTTCCTTTTAGTGGCAGCAATGGCTAGGATTGTAGGGACGGTTCTCCTATCCGCAAAAATGTATAAACCATCTGCGCCATCAGCGTCATCAGCGTGAAAAAGAAATGTCTTCAGCATGAATTGGTTGTTTCTCTCGCAGATGCTGCGGATGGCGCAAATTGCATTGAAAAAACGCTCACAACTCTCCACCTCTCCGCAAGGGATATATAAGTTATTGAAACATAATGATTTGCAGTTGCGGAGAGTTTGCGCAAACTCTCCGCAACTTTCCGCAAACTCTCCGCATCATTATTATGGGACTTAAAGACCATAACTGTGGCACTTACGCATCGTATCTGTGGCACTTACGCATGAAAAAATGCATTTTTTGAGGCAAAAGTCTAAGGAATACTTACGCGAGTATGCGTTACGCAATTTTGTATAATTGAGAGAAAATTATTAGATTTTTATCGGAAATAAAAATAAAAGATGTAACTTTGCCGACAAAAGTCGCCCGAAAAAGTGTGAGAATCATACAAAAAGTCGCCCGAAAAAGTGTGGTGATTACGCAAAAAGTCGCCCGATTTTGTGTTTTTAATACTAGCATAAACCTGATTTTCAGCCAAATACAAGGATACAAGGATAGCAGGGACGGTTCTCCTATCCGCAAAAATGTATAAACCATCTGCGAGAAAATTGAACATTAAAAGCGCTGATTAAACGATTCTGGTTAGGAAATTAGTCTAGGATTGCTTTTTTAGTGTCAAAAATTTTGTTGTTTATAAAAGAATATCTAACTTTGCAGTAGAAAATGATGAGAGTTGCATATAGGCGATAAGCTCCGCAACCGTCGTTCAATATAATGCCGTAAGTTCTTTTTGGAGTTTACGGCATTAATATTTTTATCATTTCTTCAATCTCCCGTCGTGTCTGCCTACTTGCGTTCACCCTCACAGCGTTGCCATAGAAAACGATGTAGCAATCGGTAATTGCCATATTGTCAAAATCTTTCTTTCTTCGTGAAATGTATTTAGACAATTCAAAAGCCCTTACTTGCATAATGTGCTCGTCCAAATCGATAACGACCACTTTACACCCTTGTTTCTTGGCGGACTTGAATCCAGCTGTGACACCCTTTTCTCCCATGATGCCTTTACGGTCGCCTAATTGATTGCAGATAGTGTATTCAGGATTCTTGTGTCCAAAGGAAATGCTATGTGGGTTAATCTCAATAACTACGTCATCAAACGAATTCAAGATGGCACGAGCTGCGCGTATGTTACTCTGCAACTCATTCTGATCAGCATGAGTACTAATAAGCAGACGTTCACCATAGAGTTCGTCTTCGTAGTATTCTGGTTCTATTTCTTGCATTTTTTGTGATTAGGTGATGTAAAATTACTATTTATTTCTGAAAAAAGATATTATTTCCGAAAATATCTCAGTGATGTTTACATCAATCTATTATTCGTATGTTGAAATACAATACCAAATAAGGTACATGATTCCTGCAGTCCACAGAAGTGCAATCAAGGGAATAAGTATGCGGAACTTCCAGTGTTTTGTCTTGTGTCTGAATACCTTCATGCCAAGCCAAGCCCCATAAGGTCCACCGGCTAATGCTACTAGCAGAAGTGCGGCTTCAGACACTCGCCATTCATGCCTCTTTGCCTTTCTTTTGTCATAACCATACATGACGAAGGCAACGAGATTTATTATGAGAAATAAAGCAATAATAAACATAATATTTTGTTTAATTCTGATAATTCTGATTAACGGGAAACGGGGAATGGACGTACCCCTACTTAACAACACGAGGGGGTGACGAATGGTCACCCCCTCGCGCGTAATATATTATAATGTGTAGTTAGATTCTACAAGTAGAAGAAACATGCAGCAATTGCACCGACTATCAGACCGATAATCAAGCCTTCAATGAATGTCTTTTTCTTCATTATTCAAATTTGAATTACTTGTTTGCTGATTTCTTTAGAGCTTCATGCTGACAGCCTTGCCGCTATAGTCAACAGACTTCATTGCCTTTGCTGCGTTTGCTGAAGTCTCGCCCTTCTTCTGAAGGATAATGTTGAACTTGCGGTTCTTGAGCTGACCATTGAATGAGCCCTTTGTATCACCGATTGTGACAGTCTTTGAAGCATTGTCGTAAGAGATGAGGATTGTAGCGTACTTACCCTTCTCGTAGTTGTAGTTAGTACCTTCATCCTCGTACATCTCGAACTGACCATCAGCGCCGTCGAAGATAGTGATTGTGATGAGTTCGCCCTTCTTCTCGTCGCTCCATTCCATATCCTCGCCCATAGGAAGGATAGCGCCTTCTGGTGCAAATACTGGGATTGACTCGTAAGGAGCATCAGCCTCGATAGTCTGACCGCCAGCGTAGAACTTACCGTCGCGGATGTCATACCAACCCTTCTGCTTTGGAAGGTAAACCTCACGAGAGCGAGCGCCGTAGTAACCTACAGGACAAGCCATGATAGAAGGACCGAACATCCACTGATCCTTGATGTTCTCTACGTTCTTGTCGCCGTTGAAATCCATGATGAGACCGCGCATCATAGTGTAGTCCTTGAAGTGTACCCAACCTGCCATAGAGTAGATGTAAGGCATCATGCGGTAGCGGAGCTTGTGGTAGCTAACGATAGACTCGTAGCAAGGATGTCCCTGAGGAGCGATGTTCCAAACCTCGCGGAGAGGCCACTGACCGTGAGCACGGTAGAGAGGAATGAAGCAACCGAACTGGTTCCAGCGGTTCTGGAGCTCGCGCCATTCCTTGAGGTCTTCTGTCTCAACGCCTGTCTGATCAAATTCCTTCTGTGCAGCCTCATAGCGCTTCTCAACGCAGAAACCGCCCTGGTCCATACCCCACATTGGGAGACCGGCGAGAGAGTAGTTGATACCGGCAGTCATCTGGGCACGCATATCTTCCCAACGAGTACCGATGTCGCCAGACCATGTGGCAGTAGAGTAACGCTGCTCTCCTGCGAAACCAGAACGAGTGAGGAGGAATACACGAGTATTGTTGTTTACAGAGCGCTGTCCGTTGTAGATAGCGTCAGCATTTACGATAGAATATGCGTTGAAGTACTCTGTAGAAGAACCGAGAGCTGTAGGACCACAGAGAGCCTTGCGGTACCACATTGGAGTACAGTCGCGAACGTTTGGCTCAGAAGCGTCCATCCACCAAGCGTCGATGCCCTGCTTGTACTTTGTGTAGAGGTTGTCGTTCATCTGCTTCCAGAAGAGCTTGCGAGCGCCTGCTGAGTAAGCATCATAGAATGAACCAACATAACCAGGACCTACCCAGTCCTTGATCTGGTCCTTAACAGCCTGACCATACATCCAACCCTTAGCGTCGAGAGCCTTGTAGTTGTCTGTGTTGCAGTAGAACTTAGGCCAAACAGAGATCATGAAACGACCGTTCATGGCGTGAACTGAGTCAAGCATAGCCTGTGGATTAGGGAAACGAGCAGCCTCGAACTCATGGCTACCCCACTGATCCTCTGGCCAGTAGTTCCAGTCCTGAACGATAACGTCGATTGGAATATGACGCTTGCGGAACTCGCCGAGAGTCTGCTCGATGTCCTCTGAAGTCTTGTAACGCTCGCGTGACTGCCAGAAACCGTAAGACCACTTTGGATAGACGGAAGCCTTACCAGTAAGTGTACGGTAACCAGAGATAACCTCGTCAGCATTTTGACCAGCGATGAAGTAGTAATCCATGTCGCGTGACATCTCGCTCCAGATGCTCATCATGCCCTGCTCCTTCTCTGAACGAGGAGTTGCAGCACGGAGAGAACAATAAGCAGCGCCACCGTCTGGTTCCCACTCGATACGGATAGGAGTCTTCTTGCCCTTCTTGAGAGGACAAACGAACTTGTATGAGTTAGGGTTCCAAGCTGTACGCCAACGCTCAGTAACGACCTCTTTGTTGTCGATGAACATGCGAACATAGCCTGAATAGTAAGCGAGCCAACGGTAGTTGCAGTCAACTGGTGACTCGATATAACCTTCGAAAGTTACCTTAGAACCATCGAGAGCGATTTCCTTTGGAAGACGGTCAAGTTCGAAAGCGTGGTCGTAATATACAGAATCCTCCTCGCGAACAACCTTCTTGCCCTTTGCATCCTTATAAGTTACTGTAAGACCGCCACGAGAACCGCCACGGTTGTAAACCTTGAATGCCTTAGAAAGCTGCTGATAATCCTCAGGATTACCCCAGCGGCAGTAAGAGTAGCTATCCCAAAGTACGCCGTAGTTCTTGTTTGAGACCACGAAAGGAACGCTCACCTTTGTGTTGTACTGGAAGAGTTCCTCGTTCACGCCCTTGTAGTTGATGTCCTCTGATTGGTGCTGACCGAGACCATAGAAAGCCTCATCTTCAGGAGACTCGAAGAGAGCGTGCCATGTCCAAGCGTTGCGTTCTGTTTCTGTGAGAGAGCCTACGCCAACCTCATTCTCAGGAACAGAGAAGCGCTTGAATGTCTTGCCCTTTGCTGCTTCGTCGAGAAGAACCTTGCCGGAAGCGTCCTTGAAAGTGATGCGACCAGTCTGCTTGTCAACAACAGCCTGAACATTCTTTGCCTTTACGATGACTGTGTTGCCAGCTTCCTCTACAGTGAAGTTTGCCTTAGCCTTCTGAGGAACGATGATGAGGCTCTTCTTTGTTGGGAACTGCTCTTCAGGAGTAGCAACAACACGGATGATGTTGTCGTTCACTACCTGTAACTTTACAAGTTTCACAGCCTCGTCAGCCTGATTGTCAAGCTTCACTGTGATGCCGTTTGTGCTCTTTGTGTAGCTTGCAGCGCTTGCGATTGTAGCGCATGAAAGCAGGAGAGCCGAAAGTAATGTTTTTATTTTCATACGGTTAGTTAGTATTTGTTTTGTGCAAAATTACAAAATAATAGCAAGAATACAAGTATTTTTGAACAAAAAGTGTCAATATTGTGCAAACTTCTCTCTTTGGTCAATTTTGAAGTTTATGTTTTTTTGCCATGATAGCAACGAACTCGCTATTTCTTCTCGTATTCTTCCGCCCTTCGTTTTATCTCCATAAATTCATCCAAATATAAAGAACTTTCATCATACATGAATGGATTGTCATTAAATGCTTCCTTGTCTCTGACAGCAGCAGGATGTTCCAAGACTCCATAAAGAATCATTGTGCGTCCAAGAGCTCCCTCGCCAATGGAATCCAAACTCTTAGGCAAGGTTATCGTGGTGAGATTTCTACACTTGTAGAATGCAAGTGACTCTATGCTTTCCACGCCCTCCGGTATCTCCAGTGAGTCAAGGTTCTCGCAACACAGGAATGCGCCATGAGCTATGGTCTTCAACGAATTAGAGAGATTGACCGTGCGAAGTGTCTTGCAATTGAAGAAAGCGTGACTCTCCATTATCTTCACGCTGTTTGGAAATGATATTGTCCATATATTCTGGCAGTCGGCAAAAGCCTTTTCCCCAATCTCCTTAACGCCATTTGTAATGACTACATAGGTAAGCTTACGACAATCCTCGAAAGCACTCTTCCCTATCCTCTTTACACTACCAGGAATGATTACGGAAGTCAGTTCGCCAGACGACTTGAACACACCTTGCGCAATGCTCTTTACGCCTTCACGGACTATAAGAGTCTTGATAGTCTTGCTTTTCCATGGTATTCCTCTACCGACAAGGCTGGCCTTGTCGTAAGTCCACATCGGACCATCGCCGTAGATTTCCAGCGCTTTCGTTCTTGCGTGGTATTTCCACATGACGTGTTTACCGCACTTTCCAGAGTCAACTTCCTCAACTTTAGGAACTTGACTTCCAAAGAGAGAGGTTGGAACAGATGGGAGAAATGCGTGGCTGGCAGCTGTTGCCATTATATATAAAAGGAATATAGATAATATTTTCTTCATGGGAAAGATGTTGCTTGATGGTTGCAAAATTACTAATTTTTTCGGTTCTACAAAAGAAAATAGGCTTTTTTGTTAAGAAACAAAAAGAGCGGCACCGAAAGGTGTCGCTCTCCTGAATAGCTATTAACTTGTTAATATAAAGATTAAGGTCGGCCGAAGCTTGCCCTGTAATCTTCGATTGAAATTGTGGGTTTCAATTTATTAGCCGATCCACTTCACGTAAGCGAAGTCCTGACGGTGTGGAAGGAGGTCGTTCTTAGGGAACATGCGAACGGCAGTCTTGAATGTACCTGCGTGCTCAGCCTGGCAAGTAGTCTCGAATGTGTAGAGATTGCCTTCCTGCTTAACGAGCTCGAATGGGTGAACAGCACCGATAACTTCCTCGCCGTTAGCATTTGTGCGGAGAGCAACAAACTCAAGACCTACAACATCGTTGAGACCCTGCTCGTCGATAGTGTAAGATACCTTGTACTTCTTACCTGTCTCCATGCCTGTTGATGGAACCTCAGTAGTAGAAGCTACAACGTTGATCTTGTCCCAACGCTCTGCAACGAGTTCCTTCCAAGCTGCGATTTCCTTAGCTACCTTGTTGTTGTCAGCCATGAGCTTAGCAGCACGCTCAGCCTGTGGGCAGTAGAAACGAGTGTAGTAGTCGTCGAGCTGACGCTTCATTGTGTAGTGAGGAGCAATCTGAGCGATAGAGTTCTTGATAACCTTCAACCAACCCTCTGAGTAGCCCTTCTTGTTCTTGTTGTAGTAGAGAGGCATGATCTCGTTCTCGAGGAGACCGTAGATAGTAGCAGCGTCGAGCTGATCCTGGTAACCCTGGTTCTGGTAAGTACGCTTCTCTGTGAGAGCCCAACCAGCACCTTCGCGGTAACCTTCGTACCACCAACCGTCAAGAACTGAGAGGTTTACAACACCGTTCATCTCTGCCTTCTCACCTGATGTACCAGATGCCTCGAGTGGACGAGTTGGAGTGTTCATCCAGATATCAACACCTGAAACGAGACGACGAGCAAGACGCTGGTCGTAGTCCTCAAGGAAGATGATCTTGCCGAGGAACTCAGGACGCTGAGAAATCTCGTAGATCTTCTTGATCAAGCCCTGGCCAGCACCATCAGCTGGGTGAGCCTTACCTGCGAAGAGGAATGTAACAGGGTAGAGTGGGTTGTTGACGATCTTTTCAAGACGCTCAAGGTCAGTGAAGAGGAGGTGAGCACGCTTGTAAGTAGCGAAACGACGGCAGAAACCGATAGTAAGACCGTTAGGGTTGATCTTCTCAAGGAGAGATACAACGCGTGAAGGGTCGCCCTGGTTCTTGAGCCATGTCTCACGGAACTTAACCTTGATGTAGTCAGCGAGCTTAACCTTTAGAGCCATACGAGTAGCCCAAAGTTCCTCGTCTGGACAGTTGTAGATGCCCTGCCAGAGTTCAGCGTTTGACTGATCGTTATAGTAGTTAGCGTCGAGATACTTAGCGTAGATCTTGCGCATTTCAGTAGCACACCATGTTGGGAAGTGAACACCGTTAGTTACATAACCTACAGAGTTCTCTTCTGGGAGGTAGCCGTTCCAGATGCCAGCGAACATCTTCTGTGATACCCAGCCGTGGAGCTTAGATACACCGTTTACGCCCTGACAAGTGTTGATAGCGAATGTTGACATAGAGAACTTCTCGCCCTTGTCGTCTGGGTTTGTACGACCCATGCCGATGAACTCGTCCCAAGAGATGCCGAGGAGCTGTGCGTAGCCACCCATGTACTTGCCGAAGAGAGCCTCGTCGAAGTAGTCGTGACCAGCAGGAACTGGAGTGTGGCAAGTGTAAAGACCAGAAACGCGAACGAGTTCCATAGCCTGGTTGAAAGAGTAACCTTCCTTGATGTAGTCAACGAGGCGCTGAACGTTAGCGAGAGCAGCGTGACCTTCGTTACAGTGGTAGATGTCCTTCTTGATGCCGAGAGCCTTGAGAGTGAGCACACCACCGATACCAAGGAGAATCTCCTGCTTGAGACGGTTCTCCCAGTCACCACCGTAGAGAGCGTGAGTGATAGGACGGTCGTACTCAGAGTTGAGCTCGTTGTCTGTATCGAGGAGGTAGAGAGATATACGGCCTACGTTAGCACGCCATACGTATGCGTGAACAGTGTAGTTCATATAAGGAACATCAACTACGAGTGGGTTGCCGTTCTGGTCAAGCTGACGCTCGATAGGGAGAGTGTTGAAGTCCTGTGCATCGTAAACGGCAATCTGCTGGCCATCCATAGAGAGGCTCTGCTTGAAGTAACCGAAACGATAGAGGAAACCAACTGCACACATATCAACATTAGAGTCAGAAGCCTCCTTGAGGTAGTCACCAGCAAGCATACCGAGACCACCAGAGTAGATCTTAAGTACCTGTGAGATACCGTACTCCATACAGAGGTAAGCTACTGAAGGACGAGTAGTGTCTGGCTTAACATCCATATACTCACGGAAGAGCTTGTAGAGGTCGTTAACCTGCTTCATGAGCTTCTTGTCCTGAGTGATTTCCTCGAGGCGCTGGTAAGAGAGACGCTGAAGGAGGAGTACTGGGTTGTGTTCAACCTCTTCGTAGAGGTCTTCGTCAAGTGCACGCCAAAGGTCACGAGCTTCATAGTTCCAAACCCACCAGAGGTTGTGAGCGATTTCGTCGAGACACTTCAATGGTTCAGGGAGATTAGACTTAACGGCTGTCTCCTTCCACTGAGTGGCGTTAACATAGTTTGCTTTGATTTTCATATTATCTTGGTTTTTAGTTTTTAGTTCTTGGTTATTGGGGATCCGAAGCTGATGCTTCGGACACGGGGGCTTTTTACTTCTTCAAGACCTTCTTTCTTGCATCAGCCTTGGTGAGGGCGATGTCGTAAGCCTTGTAGTAATACTGGATGAACTCGCTCCAGAGAGCCTTCTTCGAAAGCTTCTCGGCAGCAGCGCGACACTTCTTGCGGTCGGCATCTGTCATGAGAGCGTATTCAACGACTGTATCCTTGATATAGTCGGCAACTTCAGAGAAGTTGTAATCGGTACGATGGATAACCTTCACGCCGTCCTTGAGCTCACCATTGTGACCGAAGACTGTGTTTGCCCAAAGACCGAAACCTGCGAGGTCTGTTGTGATGCAAGGCACCTTGAATGCTACTGCCTCAAGTGGAGTGTAGCCCCATGGTTCGTAGTAAGAAGGGTAGATGCAGAGGTCGTTGCCGAGAACCACATCATAATATTTCATGTCAACGATGCCGTCTTCACCAGTAAGGTAGCAAGGGAGGAAGATGATCTTTACGCGGTCTTCCTTGCGGTTCCACATATCAAGATACTTGAGTTGTCCGAGCACATTGTCGTGCGACATGTTGTGGAGCCAGTGGGTGATGAGTGGGCAATCGAGAGCAGTGTCGAAAGTCTTCTTTTGCTTGAGACGCTCCTGGAGATCCTGACGAGGTTCGCCAACCCATCCCGGAACTTCGATGAATGCGAGAATCTTCTTGTCGGCGATGCGCTGGTCGCGGAGCAGGCGGTTCATTGACTCAATGAATACGTCAACACCCTTGTTGCGGAACTCATAGCGACCAGAAGTAGAAACTACGAGAGTGTCCTTGTCGAATGTTTCGCCTGTAAGAGCGTTTGCAATCTCGAAGATGCGCTTGCGGGCAGCATTGCGCTTGCGAGTGAAGGCAGCACCGCGTGGCACGAAGTCATCCTCGAAACCGTTAGGAAGAACAACGTCAACCTCCTTGTCCATCAACTCCTTGCACTCGCGAGCAGTGATGTCAGAAACGGTTGTGAAGCAGTCAACGTGCATTGCTGTCTGCTTTTCGATAGAGTGCTTACTCTGCATATTGAGTTCTCCTGCCATCTGGTCGCCATTGTAAGCGAAGAGATAGTCGTAGAGAGGCTTGTTGTTTCCGGCGATTGAACGACCGATAGAAGTAGCGTGAGTAGTGAAGATTGTACCGATCTGTGGGAGCTTCTTGTTGATATAGAGAGCACCGAGACCAGTCATCCATTCGTTTGCCTGATAAACGCACTCTGTATCGTCGTCGAGGCAGAAGTTGTAGAAGCTTTCCACAACGAGAGCTGCTGCGTAAGAGAACATTGAGGCCTCGTCATAGTCGCCGTAAGCGTGGAGTGAATCTACCTGGTAGTTCTCCCAAAGCCAACCGTAGATCTCGTTCTTCTTCACGAAATAAGGATGGAAATCAACGAGCACAGCGATAGGTTCGCCAGGGATTGTCCAGCGACCAACCTTTACGATAAGGCCTTCATCGTCAGCCTTCTTGCGCCAATCGGCCAAAAGTTTCTTGTCTTCCTTGAAGTAAGGACACTTCTTTTCGCCCCAACAGTCAGGGCCAATGAAGATAACCTTGTCCTTGTTTGTTTCCTGTAGAGTTTTTGCGCGAGTAGAGAGCACGGTATAAATACCGCCAACTTTGTTGCAAACTTCCCAGCTTGACTCAAAAATGTACTCTGGTTGTTTCAATCCTTTTACCATGATTAATTAGGAGTTGATAGCTACTCCATAGCTTCAATGTGGGATGCTTGTTCCCACTATTTATATTCACCGATGAAAATTCGAGTGCAAAATTATACAAAAAAATATTGCTATTTGCCTAATATTTAATGAAATATAAAGCGATTTAACTTTTTTTGACAATGGTCAAAGCACAAAATATCCGCTTGCAATGTGTATGTTACAAACAATAAGAGCTATGAGCAGTTGTTTGCCCATAGCTCTTAGCTTGTGTTTTGAAGCTATTCAATGTTGTCGAAAATGTCGTCTTCCGGATAGAAATTGCGTACCATATTCTGGCTGTATGCGCGGTTGAGTGTGGCATTGTCGATGGTGAAAGTCTTGTCAATGCGACGCTCTAGAAGCGTGTGGCAGAACAGCCAGTCGTAGGTGTCGAGCTGATAGAACAAGCGTGCTGGACGACCATGGTCAATGCCGGGAAGTTCGCTGTATAGCAGCAGACTGCTGTCGTAGTTGCTTCTGATGCCAGAAACCACCTTGCGCGACTCGTTCACTGGAACAGCGCGGTCGGCAGTTCCGTGCACAATCCAAAGCGGAACCTTCGAAAGTCCTTCGTAAGTCTTTGCCGAACAACCGCCGCAAAGAGCCATTGCCGCAGCCACTTTCTCAGGATAGGTGTTTACGAAATCCATTGTTCCGTAGCCTCCAAGGCTCATGCCGAGAACAAAGATACGAGTCTTTTCCACGCGGTAATGGCTTTCCATGTACTCAATGACATCCAAAATCTTACGCGGACTCCATGCGCCACCAGGGTTCTGCGGTGCTACGCAGATGGCTTCCAGCTGAAGTCCTTTCTCTATTGCGGCGATGGTTCCGTAAGAGCGAACGCGGTCAAGGTTCGTTCCGCAAAGACTCCTTCCGTGCAGGAACACCACGAGCGGCATCTTGTCCTCGCTGTCGTTGTAGAAATATGGAGTCGTAACCCAGAAGTTGTAGCCGCCGCTTATCACGCCGCGCTTCGCCTCCAGGTTGTATGACTTCTCTTGTGCAAACGCTGTCAAGGCGCCAATACACATTATTAATATAATTACAAATCTTCTCATAACATTAAGACCTCATAACCTCACCACTTCGGCATAAGGCTGTAAGGCTCGCCGTCGTTGCCTATGCCTCGCTCTACGCAGAGTGCAAGTTCCTTGCTGGTCCAGATCCATGCGTTTGTGACACCACCGGTATAGTCGTAAAGCTCCTTGACTTTCTTCTTAGCCTTGGCTTTGCTGTAGTAGCCGTCAGTGCATACGCGATATGTGGTCTTGCCTTTTACATTAACCTTGTAGATGTTGCCATAGACGATGTCGCCAGGAGCATTGTTGTTGAACTGCTGTGCCTGTTCGAGACTTGTAAAGCTGCCAACTACCACATAATAGATGGTCTTGGAACTGCTTTTCTTCTGGTTGTTGCCCCATACGCAGACCACTGCGAGGAGCATTGCGATTGCAAGAGCGAGTCTTTTCATAATTATTAATTTAGAATGGTAACGATTTATAATTAGGCACTAAACCACTGATTATTATTTAACCGCAGATTCAACCTAATTTACGCAGATTGAACCAAATTTATTTTTATAATTGAACCAAAATTGTCGCCACGCGCAGCATCTTTTGAATTATAAAACAAAATTATCTGCGTGAATCTGCGTCAATTTGGTTGAATCTGCGGTTAAAAGTCTATGCCTTAGAATTCTGAAGTGAAGTGGAACTTGATATGCTCGAAGTCCTGCTGCGCCATCTGCAGAACATAGCCTGAATCGGCAAGGAACACGTCACGACCGTCCTTGTCCTTCGCCATATACTGATACTTGCGCTTCTTGAAAGCTTCGAGTTCTGCCTCGTCGTCGCTCTCTATCCAGCAAGCTTTGTACAGATGCACAGACTCCCAACGGCACTTCGCATTGTATTCATTCTCAAGACGATACTGGATAACCTCGAACTGAAGCTGGCCGACAGTACCGATGATCTTGCGGTTGTTGAACTGGTTGACGAACATCTGTGCTACACCTTCGTCCATGAGTTGGTCGATACCCTTGTTGAGCTGCTTGGCCTTCATCGGATCGTCGTTCTCGATGTATTTGAACATCTCTGGAGAGAATGAAGGGAGTCCGCGGAAATGCAGCTTCTCGCCTTCGGTCAGAGTGTCGCCAATCTTGAATGTTCCGTTGTCAGGCAAACCTACGATGTCTCCTGGCCATGCCTCGTCGATGGTGCTCTTGCGCTGCGCCATGAACTGAGTGGCAGCAGAGAAGCGGAGCTGTTTGCCGTGGCGAACATGGAGATAAGGCGTGTTGCGCTGGAACTTGCCCGAGCAAACCTTGCAGAATGCGATACAAGAACGGTGGTTAGGGTCGATGTTTGCCGTAATCTTGAAGATGAAACCAGTGAATTTTGGTTCCTCTGGGCTTACCTCACGCTCCTCAGCCTTTGTTGGCTTTGGCGATGGAGCAATCTCAACGAAGCAGTTGAGAAGTTCCTGAACACCGAAATTGTTCAGCGCACTGCCGAAGAACACAGGTGCAACCTCGGCAGAACGGTAGGTGTCAACATCGAATTCAGGATAAACACCGTCCACGAGTTCAAGGTCCTCGCGAAGCTTGTCCGCGTCTTGTTCGCCCACGCGAGCGTCAAGGTCCTCAGAGTTTATGTCAATCTCCACCTTCTCCGTAACTCGCTGCTTGTCAGGAGTGAAGAGGTCGAGCTTGTTTTCGTAGATGTTATACACGCCCTTGAACTTCGAGCCCTGGTTGATAGGCCAAGAAAGCGGACGAACCTTGATTTCGAGTTCCTGCTCAAGTTCGTCGAGGAGGTCGAACGGATCCTTACCTTCACGGTCCATCTTGTTAATGAAGATGATAACAGGGGTGTTGCGCATACGGCAGACATTCATCAGTTTTCGTGTCTGCGCCTCCACACCTTTCGCGCCATCGACCACGATAATCGCTGAGTCAACGGCAGTCAGTGTGCGGTAAGTGTCCTCGGCAAAGTCCTGGTGACCAGGGGTGTCGAGGATGTTCACCTTGTAAGTGATGTCTTCATTAGCGGAAGTAGAGAAGGCTGTGTAGTCGAACTCCATCACGGAGGTACTTACAGAGATACCGCGCTGCTTCTCGATGTCCATCCAGTCGGATGTAGCGGTCTTCTTGATCTTGTTGCTTTTTACGGCACCAGCCACCTGAATCTGTCCACCGAAGAGAAGGAATTTCTCGGTGAGAGTAGTCTTACCGGCGTCCGGGTGGGAGATGATGGCGAATGTTCGTCTGCGTTCTATTTCTGGATTCATCTATTTGATTTACGATTTACGGATTTACAATTTTCGGGTGCAAAGGTACGATTAAGCGAGCGAAAAACCAAATTTATTTGAGTTTTTCCGAGCGTGAGTACCTTAGAACGGAGTTCAAAATTACGAATAAGTGAGCGGAAAAGCAAATTCATGCTCCTATACCGCCATTTGTCACTAACGAAAGGGGGGTGACAATTTGTCCCCACCCTTTTGCGAGTTCAGGGTCACGTCTGCGCATTTTCTTGATGTAGTCTGTAGGATTGACACTTTCCGGCAGCAATGCTACTACATCAACAACAGAGAAATACCATTGTTCTTCCTCGTCGTCCCAAATAGAACGCACTTTACGTGACTGAAAAATCTGTAATTGTTCGTGCTTGCCCATATTTTTCGTTGTTTATTCGTTGGTGCCAGCATCAGCCCCTTGAACTATGGGTAGCTCATGCATCTACGTTACTGGGTGCAAAATTACCCAATTAAACATTAACCGCCAAACATTTCCATGATTATTCCTCGTAGAGCCATGACATTCGTTTTCCTATTGCCGGAATTGTCTTCTCTTCGACTGTATGTTTCATGTAAACCTCTTGAGTTGTGTCCAACTTCTTGGGCTCACTTCAACTTGTTGGTACAGCGTCCCCTTAACTAGTTGAGTATAGAATCACTCTGCCAATCCACTTTCAACAAAGGTATCATATGGATTAGTAGTTAAAACGGGGAGGGAGAACACTTTACCATCATATGAGCAACTATAATACACAGGATCATATATTAACACCGGAGTCTGCCATTCCATGTTTTTGTTATCATAGTATCTTGAAAAAGAATGACAGCTGTTATTTAAGCCATCAAATTCTGTTATTCGTCCACTAGGGTGAAACAAATTCCCAAACTTATGGATAAATCTACGATCCACATGCTCATTTGATAAAAGTAAAAGATTTTCATTGTTAATAGCAGCGTAACCAATTATTCGTTTTCCCATACCGACAACATGATTTTCCATCAGTGTTTCTTTGTCAACATTTGCAAAATCAAAGGTAGAAATCGAATCAAAAGCATTAATCTCGACAAATGCTATTTTTGTCTTTTCGGCTTCTCTTACCTTCATGGACATCTGCATAAAACTATCACATATTGCAAAAAACATTGTGTCATCTATAATAAACTCTTCCAATCTATTTATGTGGTTTTCATGAACCTGATTACATGAACAGATTACAAATAACAGTACTAATGTACTAATTTTTCTTATTTTTTTTATAGTTTCCATCTTATTCATTTTCTCATCGAATTATTATGCCAAGTGTGAACATGAACGGTTCTCCTTCGCGTTATTCATTTCATTCCGTATCGTAGAACCGTCCGTGTGCCACGAGCGCACACATCTATATATGAGGGTTGGCTACCC